>JASLFF010000134.1 GCA_030150795.1 Terriglobales bacterium
CTAAGGCCGAGCCTACTTCCCCTGCCGAAGGCGCCGCCGCTTCCGTTTCGGACAGCTCTGCAGATGTCGATTCGCCTGAATAGCTAAGCATTGTCATACCCTTCGAACCATTCGGCGCAGTCGGGCCGAAGGCGGCATTCCGGACTTCGATGATTTTCATTTAATTTAAAATCTTAAACACTTGTCATCCTGAGCGCCGCGCGCGTGAATGCGCGCGCAAGTCGAAGGACCCCGAGAATGCCTTTTGTAACCATGCCGCATCAGGGAGTTCTCCCCATACCGCTGTGATACCCTTCTGCCGTGCGCGATGGCTTCAATTACACGTTCTGGGTCTATATCATGACCAGCCGGACCGGCACGCTTTATATAAGATGGATTCCATTCAAGGCTTCACCAAAAAGTACAAAGTCCATCGGCTCGTTTATTACGAGACGTTCGACCATGTTCAAAATGCAATCCGACGCCGGGTGCCCCACGCTTCCCCTTTTCCTGTCCCATACAAAACCGTGGGTGCCCCATCCTTTGCGTCCAATACGTCGCATCGGGCATTCATGTGTGAAACGGACGCAAAGGGTGGGTTAATCGAAATGCCCGCACGCCACCTGCGCACCCCCACACGAGCCAAGTGTCAGGGCCCGGCTTCAGCCGAGCCGTAAGAGCCGGATGCCCCACGCTTCCCCTTTTCCTGTCCCATACGAAACCGTGGGTGCCCCATCCTTTGCGTCCGATACGTCGCATCGGGCATTCATGCGTGAACGGACGCAAAGGGTGGGTTAATCGAAATGCCCGCACGCCACCTGCGCGCCCCCACACGAGACAAGTGTCAGGGCCCGGCTTCAGCCGGGCCGTACAGCGCGCATAAAGACTTTTCCTTGCCGCCGCAGGCTCGCGCGCAGCGAAGCGGAGCGCGATACAAAAGCGCTGTTTACGGCACGAGTAAACTCGTGCCCTGACACTTGTCTCATCGCTGGACACAAAACGAGCGCGTGCGACTTACTCACGTTTAAATTCGCCCGCTCAACTTACTTACTGCATCTCCTTCATGATCTTGCTCAGTTCCACCACCACGATGTTCGGCGGGCATTCCGGCCAGTTGTGGAACCAGCAGACAATTACGTCGCACCCCTTTGAGTCATGCTTGTGCTTTAGAAAATTGCGGCTCTCAAATTCGAACTCGACTCGCACCTTCTGCCATTGGCCTCGCGCCACCTCGCGCACGGCTTCGCAATCCGGGAACTCCGTCTGCATCCGATGCACGCAGAACCGCAGCCGGCCCGCCAGTACGCCAAACGCAAAAATCACGCCGGCTTCATTTACCGGCTCATGCGCCAGTTCCGGCAATGCCAATGGCGGCCCGTAGATTGGCTGCCCCGGCAGCACCGTTGACTTAAGGGACCGGCTGAACCTGCCTTTCCTCACCGGATTCTGTTTTGCTGCTGTGTGCCGCGCAACCAACTCCAGCACGTCCTTCCACTCCTGCTCCATGCGGCTCTCGCGTGCAAACTTGGCGAACGCCTGCGGTACATTGCTCCAGTGTTTGAAGCGTCCCCTGAACGTAAGGTCGTGATATTGTCCCGTTCGGACGTACTCCCTCGCCGACGGCACTTTCCCCAGCTTGCGCGCCACCGCCGCCCAATCCAGCAGCACGGTAGAGTCTGGGCGCAAAAATCCTGCACCTGTCGTTGTCAAACCGGCTGCGGCCATGGCATTGCCCAACCCGCCCCACCGGTCATACAAAACACCTCTGGTAACTCCTGCTGCTTCCACTTCGCGCAGCGTCGGGTTGCGGCGTAACTTCTTGGCGCACTTCTGGATGGTTTTCACTATCTCTGCTTTATTCATATTGCTCCAAATAGAAAAGCCACCAGGTTGGTGGCTCGATTTCTGAAGTTGTGGTTAGAAAGAGGGGGATCACCCGTCTTTAGTTAGTGGGTCGCTGTTGTTTAGGGGCTTTCGACAGAACAAATGCCACCCGATCAGGTGGCTTTGAATTCAAACGACTTATACCCAGCAGCATTGTGGGCCGGCCAGGAAGCGGCAGCCAAAACAGAAAAGCCAAAGGCTAAGAGCCAAGGGCCAATAGCCGGGGGCATCTGGCTGAAAGACAGATGCCCTATTTATATATGCACTCATTCTGGCCTTTTGGCGACACGTTTTCTGAAAGAAATTTTCATGCCGTTGCCCGGTACCTCAATAAGGATCATCTCGACCTCGGCCCGTGGCCGATTTCCGGTATTCAGGCTCTGTCGTCTGGCGGGAATGGCCTTTCCTGACTGAAGTACCTCCTTGAGTGTCTCCTTCTTGCGGTCAAAACGCCTCCATGCGGCTTCCAGCAGCTTCCTGTCCTCGTCCGTATAGCAG
The DNA here is from genome assembly GCA_030150795.1 of Terriglobales bacterium. The sequence goes on from JASLFF010000134.1 coordinate 2,362, forward strand.
GCTGCCAGCGCCCCCCTGCGTCCTAAACCCTTCCGTTGCAACTGGAGCACGATGCGCTCGCCGGAATCCATCTGGGCCATATCGGCGATGCGTTCCCATCTGACTTCAAGATTTACATCGAGGACGGAACTGGGCAGACGGTTGGTAATGTCGTCTTCGTCATAAATGACTCCGCGTTCCGCGCCCAGGCCGGTACGAAATTGTTCGTCGTGACGGTGGAGCGCCGTGCCGAGACGATCGTCGTGGCCTAGGGATTTTCCGTCCGTGTCTTTGAAGCTGAGATCAGTGGCCAGGACTTCACGGCGGACGTTGCGCCGGACATCGACGATGCCGAGACGCGCAGCACATCTGAGAGAGCCTTTGCGGACATAAGCCATGGGCTCAGGCTGGCGCTTCCAGCGGCCTTTTTCCAGGACGGACTGGATTGCAGGGACAAAAGAAATTGGCAGGAAAAGTTTGCGGAGAAGCTGTTTCCACTGGTCTTCACAGACGGAAAAAGGCTGTGTGGAAAGGACGGTCAGGAGATCAATTTCAGGGCTCATGGTTCGCATGGGTGATCGAAAGATTATAAGCGAATATTTAACGAAAGTCGAAGCGGACAAAATGCAGAGTCATACAACAGTATGGTTGGGTGGAAAAGCGCCGGGGTCAAAATCGGTCGAGGACCTTTGCGGGAAAGATCCTCGACCGAGGAGCGCCGCCGTAAAGAAATCAAGCGACGAAACCTTCTCATTGCTTAGCCAATGTACGCTCTCGTGCGTGAGCCTATTGTCCTCTGGAACAGACAGCGACATTCGCGTTCTGGAAGCTGAACCAGCCATTCACTGACGTGGATGGCGACTGTCCGAAATATTGCAGAAAGACCAGGTCCTGCAAGTTATAAGTGAAGCCGTTCAAGGCGTAGGGGACGCCGCCAAAGTTTGTCAGGCCTTCCAGCGGATCGCCATCTTCCAGCAGCCCTCCGCAGCCCGGGTTATTGACGAACGGGTCGTCCATCCACTCGCCCACTTCATGAGAGAGCGCGGAAACATCCTGGGCAAACGCGCCCACTGTATCAATGTAAGTGAAATGGGAATAAGTCTGCGGAGAAGCGGCGCTGCCGAATGCGCTGTGATAACCGCCAATGCAGCAGCCGCCGGAAGTCAGGTAGGTGTCATACGTCAGCGCGATGACAAAACTATCGGGCGTAATCTGGGTATTGCCGCTAATAATCTGTTGCAACTTCGCGTCAAAGGAGTTGATGTCCACTAGCGCAACGCGCGTGCCAAACTCCGTTCCGGTCTTTCCCGTTGGGGCTGAAATGGTCACTTCAGGCAGCAGCACCGGGTTCAGCAGGACATGGTAGTTCGGGTTAACCAGTACATCGCTCCAGAAGTTGCCACGCTGGAAAGCATCAATGTATTGCGTGTTGCCCAGGTCAACTCCGCCCTGCACAAAATCGATGCCTGAATTGAAAATGGGCGAGAGCATGGTGTTCTGGACCACGGTACGCCCGTTCGGAAGAACGTGTGACGGATCAAAGATTCCGGTCGGCGTTGGCGAGATGACAATTCGCACGGGAATCACGAAGGCGGTCACCGTAGTCGTGCTGTTCGTCGTTGCCGGATCGGTGCCAACCATGGTGAAGGCGGCGCCGCCAGGACTGAGAGTGCCTGACCAATGGGTCACGGTGGGAGTTGCTGGAGCGGCTAAATTTTCCAGGTAGCGCGGCGCTAGTGTCGCAAATCTGGGCGTGGACGTCTGCGCAACGGCGGAACTGGCAAAGACGGCGCACGTCAGCGCAAGAAATATCGCTAGAGCGGTGATGGGAATAAAAGGTCCTTTGCGCACAAAATATCTCCTTAATCTGGGTTGTATTTATCTATGTCTCTTGTCGGCCTCGTTTTAGTGGACAGGTATGACCCTTGTAGTTCAGTTGGCCGGGCAGTGGTCTTTCTGAACCGAGCGCGCCACCGGCAGCTCACTGGCTGTTCACAGAGAAATAAAATTCTCGGTCCCGGCAGCCGCGCTCTGCCAGGACCGGGGTCTTTGCCAGATTGCAGGCAAGCAAACGTTTCACCTGCCAAATGGCGCTGAATTAGTGAACTGCTGTCCCTACCACTCCGGCCGAGAAGGCATCGCAACCTATGCCGCCGCAAACGGCTGCGTCAGTAGTGTTTGCGAAGCTAGGAAAGCCAAAGAAGCTTGAGACGAAGAACGAGGAATCGGTTGGCTCGCTCCCAGGTCCCTGGATGTTTGTCGGTGAGTTGTCTTCTACGTCGGATAGAAACATGATAGCCGGACTGGTTGGCACCAATGTGAACCAGTAGTTGCCGGTTTCAAGGATGGGGCAGCTGATGCCCGTGATCAGGATGGTAACCTCAGGAAGGCCAAAACCGCTGCGCCCAGTGGGTGTGACCGAGGGCGACCCAGTGCCGCTGCAGATGGTTTTTACCTGGCCACCAGCCGGGTTCCCGCCTTCCGCCACGCCTTGCACGATGGACCAGGACACGCTGCTTACGCCAATGCCCAATCCGACATCTTCAGCCAGAGTATTCACGAAGAGGCCTTGCACGTTCCAATCAGTCTTTCCCTTGGCGCCTTTGAACTTCTTGGGAATAAAGACTGGAATATAGACCGCCCCAGTGATGTTGAAGACGGTGTTAGTGCCGTTCCATAGGCCATTCGGGTTCTGGCCGTTAATGTCAAAGTCGCCGGCAAACATGAGGCACGGGTTGAGGATACACGGTTCTTCCGTTCCCACAGGGGGAACCCCGGCCTGGGCCAACCCCATGTATTTCTGTTGGCCTTGCGCGGCGCCGGAGAAGCAGAAGACTGCAAGCAACGCTGAAAACAGCAGTGTCGATCCAAACACTCTCTTCGTCATGATTTTTTTCTCCTGTTGGAGCTCTTGGCTCTTGTGGTCAAACAACCGTTCGCGATCAGCGCGAACGCTGCAAGCATTTGCGGAAAAGATTTCTATCCGCACCTGTTAAGGAGGGGCCCATGCAGACTAGTAGCGCGGAATACTACATCCGTTTCACCCGGCAACTGGAAAACTTTTTTATGAAAAATAGTAGCGATAGGTTAATTAACATATTTTAATAATTTATTGAGTCCGCCTTTGCGAAGGCCATTGTAATAGATCTACTAAGCTAGTTACAAAATGGATAACTGTTTTATCTATATAGTTTCAGTATTTATTTACGTAAGCGCAAGCATGCCGTTAAGAACCTATTGGACGACAATTATTTTTTGGGATGATTTATTAGAAAACTGTTTAAAGATTAGAAATTTCATTAGAGAAGCTCGGGGGCAGAACGGGCCGTGACCGCATCAATAACGGACGGTGCTCATCCCTCCAAAGGAAGGAATTAAAACTCGGCGCTTTAGGCTGAGCCGATAGAGTCCACACCATAGGAATCAAGCACGTCACGC
>JASLFF010000009.1 GCA_030150795.1 Terriglobales bacterium
TGACACAATCACATCCAGAATGTGATGGCTGATAGGGTGATGATCTAAACTCGGTTGATCATCGAGGCGACGTAGCCCGCGCCAAAACCGTTATCGATATTTACAACGCTTACGTTCGACGCGCAGGAGTTGAGCATGCCCAGCAGGGCTGCCAGTCCGTTGAAGGAAGCGCCATAGCCGACGCTGGTCGGGACAGCGATAACAGGCACGCGCGCCAGCCCGCCAACCACGCTCGGCAGCGCACCTTCCATGCCAGCGCACACAATAATGACGCGCGCTTTGTCGAATATTTCCCTGCCCGCCAGTAGGCGATGTATTCCCGCCACGCCCACATCATACAGATGCGCCACTTTATTACCCATGATTTCCGCCGTCACAAGAGCTTCTTCCGCCACAGGAATATCGCTGGTGCCCGCTGAAACAATAACGACCGTGCCTTGGCCGTAGTTCGCTGGATCTTGCTGCAAGGTAATGGTACGCGCCAGTTCCCGGTACTCAGCTTTGCGGACCAGCTTCTTCACCGCGCGAAAATGTTCCGCAGTGGCTTTCGTCGCCAGCACGTTGCCGCCCTGCGCGGCCATACTCTTGAAAATCTTTGCCACCTGGGCAGGAGTTTTGCCCTGAGAAAAAATAACCTCCGGCATGCCCGACCTGACGCGCCGATGGTGATCAACCTTGGCAAAACCCAGGTCTTCAAATGGCATGTGCCGCAGGCGGGCCACAGCGTCATCGGGTGAGACCTTGCCGCTGCGAACGTCTTGTAGCAATTTGCGGAGAGAGGCGGTATCCATTTCTTCAATCCCGAGCGAAGCGAGGGAACCCTATTGTAACCACAATCTCTAAGGGGAACATCATTGCGCCATTGCTGTCAGGAAGACGAAGCAAGTATTCGGAGAACTTGTAACTGAATTCAAGCAGGTAGGGTTCCCTCACGCTCCGCGTTCGGGATTACAGAAAAACTTAAGAGAACAAGATCCCCTGCGCTGGATTCACCCTTCTTGCCAACTCGAAGTAAGTCTTCTTGGCTACGCCGGGAAGGTGGATCTTACGGAAGAAGAGAGACCGCAGAAAGCTCTTGCTCATCAACCCCGCCAGATATGCTTCGTGCATTTCAGCGCCCAACATGGCGCCAAGATGCCGCACCAGGAATTCTCGCTTTTTACCGGTCGACGCAATGCCGGTGGCGATCACGCGCGGCAATTCTGAACGCAGGCGCGCATGCCCTTCTGCTTCTTTGTGCAAAACAAGGAACTCAATCATCTCGCGATGTTCGCCAGAGCTGAATGCCAAGTGCTTTTTCGCCGTATCGCGCGGCTGGCTGCTAAGCGCGCGAAAGTCATGCTGGCGCATTACCGGATAATGCGGTAGAAGCATACGCGCCCCAAACGTAATGAAGGCGCGCTCAATCACGTCAAAGTAAAACTGATCCTGGTGTGAACTGCCCGCCCATGGACCATTGGAGCACGCGGCCCCACGGCACTCATACTGAACAAAGCGCACGGCTTCTTCCGCGGCGTTGGAAAGCTGAAACCGTTTGATCAGCAGCAGATTGTGTTTCGGCGAATAGACGCAGCCCTGCTGGCGCAATTTCTGCATCACAGGCCGCCGCTCAACCGCCGGAATGTCTTTGCGTGCCAGCAGCTTTTCAAAATCCCTGGCGCCGGGCCGCAGGTAGACCTCGGGATAATCTTCTATCAGTGCGCTGGAATGGCTGCCCGTAACAGGAGAATACTGCTCCAGCCCCATCGACCGCATGAACGTATCCACCAGGTTATAGAACGTAGGCGCAAGATCAGGCAGGTTCGGCTCAGTCCGCCACTTGCCGATGTAAATGCGGTAGCTCTCGTACTTCTCCAGCGGCGTGGCATTGAAAACGCAAAGAACGTCGTCACTCACCTGGACGCCGTGAACACAGTCGCTCAGCTCGCCCGCGGCCTTCCAATAAAGCTCGTCAAGATTTTGCAGCACGGTGAGCACGCGGTCACGGGGCCGCATTATGCGCAGCCAGTGAGGCAAGTGCTGCGGAGCAAGGTGTGCTTCGCCAATGAGCGTAAGCACTTGCGCTCCGGGGTGTGCGCGGCGTATCTGCGCGAGTTGCGTGGCGGCATGGCGGTCACGCGCGCCGATCTTGCGCATGTTGCCGCGTGGCTTCAGATCAATGCCGTAGACCGGACAGCCATGTTTTCTGGCTTGGCGCAATAGGCGCGCGAATGGCTCCCAGTCATATCCCCATTCCGCGTCATAACGTATGCCCGCGCGAAGCTCGTCTTCACTGATTTCACCGTGCAGCCATTCGTCCAGTACATATTGGTCGCGGCTGAAAGCCATCTCCAGCGCCAGCACCACCGGCCGCCCGCTCTGCGCCAACTGCCCGATGAAAGACGCGGCAAAATCCTGTGACGCTGCAAGCGCGTGATAGTCGCCTACTAAAAGTACGTCGGCGATGGCGCATTGCTGCTTGAATTCATTGTCGGTAAGGGCGCGGCGGTAATCACGAAAGGCTTCACTGAAGTCGCGAATATATTTCAGGCGGCCGTGCGGATCGGTGGCGCTGATTTCGCGCTTCACCTGTAGCAGTGCAAGCTGCTGCGCTGCTGTCCTGCGCCGGGCCCGAATTGAGAAACCGCTGCCCATGAAGTAGCCTGCTTGGCTTCAGCGCAGGCGCCTCCCTATCGATTACTATTAGTCTGTAAGCGTTACTCTGTAATCCAGACCTTACACCCTTAGATGCCGAATCCGTTACATCCGTCAGCCCATGTACTCACGGTCGCCGCTACTGGAGCGAGCGGCGCGATGTTTACACAAGAGCTGCTGCTCACTCTTGAGCGCGATGAACGCGTGCAAACAGTAAATTTCATCGCGTCAGACAACGCGCTACGCGTCTTCGCGGAAGAACTTGGCATCAAAGGACGCAACAATCT
>JASLFF010000170.1 GCA_030150795.1 Terriglobales bacterium
GCTGGCGACAGCAGACGCCGTATAACGACCCACTCCTGGTAATTCCATCAGCTCTGGCACCGAACGAGGAAACGATCCGCGCCGGACGATTTCTTTTGCCGCCGCATGTAACGCTCTTGCCCTGCGGTAATATCCCAGCCCACTCCAGGCCGCAAGCACCGTAGCTTCTCTGGCATTGGCCAGCCGATCCACGGAAGGAAATTGCGCCACGAACTTTGTGAAGCGTTCTTGCACCACCGCCACGCGTGTTTGCTGCAACATGATCTCCGACACCAGAACATGGTAGGGATCGGTAGCTCCACGCCACGGCAGCTTACGCTGAAATTGCGCGAACCAGCCAAGCAGGAGCCGGCGGAACATGGCTTGGTCCAGTCCGGGGACACTGCTGTGTGAGGAGACGGCCATGCTGAAAGAATTGTAGCGTAGTCAGCCCAGTTGATTTTCGCCATTGCAGCAAAAAAGCCAGCCGTGCACGGCTGGCTCTTAGGATCTTTGTTCAGCTTACTGGCTAGGAGAAGAAGACTTTTCGGCCTTCGCCAAATCGGCCTGTGTCTGGTCAATCTTGTTCTGGAAAATTTCCACGTTCTGCCTGTCGCCTTGCAGCGCTTCCTCATACATCTGGCGACGGAAATCGCTGGTTTCCGTGGCCAAAAGGTCTTCGTACTTTTTGGCCGTGCGCTTCCAGCCTTCCTGCTCCTCTTTATAGGATTCAAGCTTCTGCTTCAGCTCAGTAACTTGAGGCGGTTCTTTCGGAGCGGATTTCGCCACAGAGGACTCTTTTGCTGCATCCTTCGACTTCTCAGGGCTTTTTGCGGCAGCCTCAGATGTAGCGGGCGCAGTCGAAGTCGCGTTGTCTGTATTCCTGCTCTGTGACTGCGTTTCAGGCCTGACCGTTGCTACGTCGTCATTGGTGAGGACCTTGACTACCTTTTTTTCCTGGCGGTTTTGCTTGGCCAGATCGCCCAACGACGGCTGGTCTGACTGGGCGACGCATGCGCCGCCCGCAGCCAGCAGAAAAATCAACGTCGCGTTAAGCAACTTCAACTTCTTCATTTTCCCAATGCTCCTTAGTACATGATTTCGTGCGTCGCCAGCAATTGAGGCGGCGTGCTGCCACCGAGTCTCTTCAGCGCGCAAACGTCATACTGGAAGTTGATGCTGCCGCCAAAGTTATCGCCCTGCGGCTGATTGGTGGCGTTCACGTCGTCGCCGGCAAGGATCGCACCATACAGGTTTGTGCTGGCGCCGGCGCCGCCGGTGAAGGAAACTTTGCCCCGCACCAGGATCAGTCCGTACCAGTTCAATCCACCGTTGATGTCAAGATCGCCGTCCACAATCAGGATGCCGGACCCGCTGGCGGCAGAAGTCAAATGGACGCTGCCCGGAATGTATTCTGTCACTGGGGTATAACTTCCCACAGCCGGCTCACTCGGCAAGCCTGTCGGGTAGGTTCCGAATGTCTGGCTGCTCTGCGTACCACAATTCTCATAGGTAGCAGGTGTGGTTGTAAGGTCCTGTGTGCCAGTGCACGTAAAGGGTGGGATTGTGGCCCCGGCCTTATACTTATCGATCAGATTGTTGATGTTCAGGGAGTTTGGCCAGGGATTTACGCCCTGGACCGATGGCCCTACCGTAGTGGTTGTTCCCGAAGTTGGATCGCTTCCGTAGCTGGTTATCGTGCTTCCAGAATTGCCAATCACGCCCACTGAATTCTGCGTAAAGATAGCATGCGCAGAGGTGGCACAAGCGTTGGCGGGTTGACCTGCGCGTGGGGAACAACTGGTAACCTGATGTGAACCGCTTCCCGTAGTGCCACAACTGCATGCGCAATTGTCATACGCATTCAGTATGTAGCTTCCCTGCAAGCTCACTGGCGCCATAACAGAAATCGGGGCTGGCGGAATGAGCGGCGGGCTCAAGGCCACTTCCATCTGCACCATGCGTCTCGATCCCGGATTGCCACCCATCTTTGGCGTAACCGCCAGAGAGGTGATTTCCCACACAGGCATCACGGTTGGCGACTGGGTTGCGCACGTTCCGCTAGTGACCACCACTTCCTGGCTGCCATCCCAGCAAACTTGCTGGCCGTTCCCAAGCGCGCTATTTACCTTTGTACCTGACGATCCCAATGCTCCCATCAGGTTCTGCTTGGCGGCGATTCTCACCCACTTAAATGGCAGCGCGTCCGCCCCGTTCACGCCGGCGGTCTGCGTCATGGTTGAAGCTGTAAAAGCGGTTGCACTGGTCAGCAACTGACCGCTCTGGCCATTTGAGCCGCAAGGGCCCGCGCCTGGAGTCAAAGTCAGATTCGCATATCTTTCCCAGCAAAGCTGATCGTCCAGGTATGGATTTACATCCAGAGTGCTTCCCGCAGCCGTGGTGGGATCAATGGCTTCGCTGTTGGTCGGGTTCTTCAGATAAATCATCTGGAACGGAGAATTCGTGTTCAGCGCCAGGGCATTGGCATTGAGCGTGGCATCCCTGACCAGAAGCAGGCGCGCGTCTTCCGCTCCCGCGCGTGCAGCAAAGTATGCTTTTTGCGAGTCGCGGTAATTATTGTTCACGCTGTTTTCCGTGTCAGCCATGAACATGAGCCCCATGCCGATTGCGGCAAGCAGAAGCAGAGCGAGTAATGACACCATCATGGCTATGCCACGCTGGGATTTCAGTCGCTTTGTAATTTTTCCGTTCATGTTGTCACCTCAGTTATTTACTAAACGTGCCATGCCTGTCATGGTTACCTGAATGCTTTTGTGTGCGTCGTTATCCTGCACTACGCCCTGTGTGGTAAGCGTAATTTGTACGGCCTTGATTTTGGATAGGTTGCCGGCCGATGCCGGCAACGTTATGGAGTTCCCGTTGACATCGAATGCGGTGAAAAATGAAGTGCCTATCACATTTTGCACTTGGGTATATGTTGTTGCCGGCCCCGCGGAGCCCTTGGCTAATTGGCTGCGGCGTATGCACGGGCATGGATTGGGCGCGGAGCTTGTCCAGCCGGAACCGTCAAAATAGCTGTATTCGACAACGTCCACCGCGCCATCGCCATCGACATCGCCTTCAATCACAATGTCATTACTGGAAAGAGAAGTAAGTCCCAGTGCCACCTGGTTGGCCGTCGCGCTGCCGCCATACATTGGGGCAGAAGGATAACCGGCCTGATGCAGATCGCGCGTGAACTGATCGATAAATTCGCGCTCCTGCTGCGTCAGGTCGACTTTCTGGTCTTCCACCCTGTAACGCACCTGCGCGCGATCAATCTGTGAGAACACTGCGCCCACTACGATTGAAAGCAAGAGCACTACCATTAACATTTCAATCAGGGTGAAGCCGGATTGCCGTGAATGCTTTTTGTTCTTCATGGAAATCTCACATTCCTACAATCGTGCGCAGTGATACCGGCGCGATGTATGCCATAGCGTGGCTCTTGTTGTAACTGGTAGGATGGCCGGCGGCAACAATCACCAACTTGGCCCCGCTGGGGAGCGTTGTCACGTGCCAGCGCACGTCATAAGCAGTCTGCAGGCCGTTGCTGCTGCAAACCGTGTAGTTGATCTGATAGTTCGCAACCGGAGCGACCGTGAAATCCACGTCTCCATTTCCCGCCAGCGTCGCTCCCAGCCCGCCCCCCGTCGCGCCCGCGGTTGTCACTGAAAAGTTATTGTTTGCGCAGTCCGTCAACGGCAGCGTGACATCATTATTTGCGGGCACTGCTGAGATTGCTTCCAAAACAGCCTGCGCCGCGTTGGTGGCGGTGGTGTCCATGCGGCTCGTGTTGTCCCGCGTCATTCCCAGCAGTATCATGACCATTCCGCCGAGGACGCCAATGGTCAAAACAACCATGGCGACCAATAATTCCACCAGGGTGAAACCCTTGGCGTTCTTGCGCGAATTTCTGTTTTTATGTTTCATAAATTCTCGCTATATCCAGCAGGCTGTATAGCCACATGCGCTGCTTCCACCGGTCTGCTGGGAAAGTCTCCAGCTCTTGATTCTGCCGGACGGCGTCACCGTAATCGCCTCCCAGCCTCCCGCGCTTTGCATAAACCATTCAAATCCGGCGCTTGTTGCGCCACAGACCGTGGGATTGCCGCCGGTTTCAGTGCAGGGCAAGCCTCGCGCGTTGAAACCGATACTTCCACCCACCTGCGGGCCAGTACTGTTTAAATAGGCATCCAGTTGCGCGTGATCAGGCGGTGTCGTCTGAAATGAAACAGCCGAAGATATCTGGACTTCAGGATTGCCGGTCGCAACCGTCGTGTTTGCCGGATCATTGGTCACGAATGCCGTGTTCACTGACGTGCCATTCGAAAAATTTGCATAGGCAGGCAGGTTCGTCTTTACAGCCTGCATTCTGGCCTGCTGCAGCAGACTGGCAACCGAATGCCCCGCAGAATCAAGCTGGTAATTCCGGAACGCACGGTAAATGTTCGGAATGGCCATGCCTGCAATGAGCACCATGATCACGCAAACGATCATCAATTCCACCATCGAAAACCCGGACTCCCGGTCCCTCATCGCAGGTGAATCGTGTTTTTTGCCTTGATAATTGAATGACATAATGTTTTCAACCAACCGCCGAATGGAACACCGCTGCAGCCGCTTGGAATGAACGGCCTTTCAAATCTAGCCCCTAAGCCAGGGAACTTAAAGGTGACGTAGGTACCTAATCGCGAACGTACATCGTCAACTTTGGTAACGTGGAAATGGCCCTGTACTTGCGGGTTCTTCAAAACGCTTTTAGCGGCTTTCGGCATGCCTCAACAGATGCAACTATTTGCGCGCATCCCGGTGGCATTCCTTGGGGTTCGATGCCGCCTCTTTAGCAGTGTGCAATTTGTTATCCAGCAAATGGAGATCAGAGGAATTCTGCGGTTAGGCGACGAATTTGCTGAACGCAACGCGCTCAGCGGGTAGCGGATGGCGCCGGGTTATTGAACCGTGCTTAGTGGCTTTGGATTGCCGTAATAGATGTTGCAGAAAGCATCCAGCGGCTTTTGACATCTTGCCAGAGTGACAATACACGGAACCCTCCGGGCGACGCCAGCCCCGGAGTAGATGCCTGAACGTGAAAGATGTAAGTAACTTTCATGTCTGGGCCTTCAGGATGGACTTCAACTTCCCCTAACGAGAACTCCCGCATCTGCGCGCTTTGCCATTGCTGTAACCAGCCGGCACGATCAAACATTTGACCATCCGCCATCACGCCAGTAAACGTGGGGGAAAGATGGCTTTCGACATTGAGCCAGTCTTTTGCCTGAATGGATTGCCACATCAGGCGCTCATGCTGCTCCGCGCCGGTGGCGTTCTTCCAGGTAGGGTGCTTTGGCTCACCGGCACAGCCGACAAGCAGAAAACAAACCACAAAGGACACGAAGAAACACAAAGGAAGAAAGAACCGGGATTTAGTTTCGCAGGAACTCAACATACAATCACGGGCCAATCGACGTAAGCATAACAAAAAAGGCACAAAGTTTAATCCTTTGTGCCTCTTCGTGTCCTTTGTCATCCAGGGCCTTCGGCCCGCGCAAGCACATGAAAATCGGTTTTTCGACCTTGTGGTTAGTTCGGCTAGTCGCCGAAAACTTCTTCCTTCTTTTCCTGCTGCAATTCTGCTTTCGGAGCAGCGGGAGCGATAGCGGCCAGCGGAATGAACCCGCCTTGCGGCTCAGGCTTGGGTTCTTTCAGGATGTGCTCGCGATAAAGCGCTTCCATCCGGGCATCCTCTGCGCTTTTCTTCAGCTTGCTGTCCCGCGCGCGGAGCTTTTCTTCACGAGCAGTCTTAGCAATGCCCAGATCGTCCAGCGTGGTGTTGCGCCCCGCGTGCACGTGCTCTTCATTCAGGTTCAGCTTGTGCGCGCTCTGGTTCAGCCCCACGGCCTTGCCGCCGGCAAAGATTTCATGGCGTCCGTGCTCTTCATACCACTTGGTAAGCGTGGCCGTCATGTGCATCTTCTCAATGATGTTGCGCCAGCCGACACCGGTGTTATAGGCGCAGAAGCTGATCTCGCCTTCCTGCGTGGCGTAAGGAATGATGCACTGCTCGGTGCGTCGGAAGTCGTAGTTGTAAAGGTCCTGGAACCACATTCCAGCGATGAACAGGAAGTTCCAGCGATCAGTGCGGCGCTTCTTGATATCTTCAATCGTGCGCTCGCCATCGACCTTGCCGTACTTTTCGTCGGCTTTCTTGGTCGCGCCGAATGTCTTGTCGAATTTGCGGAGAAGGTCGATCAGTTTGAAGTGCTTGGGGGCCTGGAACGGATCATAATTGCGCGCCAGAGCCAGGGCCATTCCGAAGACCGAGAGGAACCGTCCGCGGCCGGCATCATTCACTTTGGCCACGTCCTGCGCAATGCGATCGCCATTCAGGAACGCCGTCACGGGAACTGCTTCCTTGGTTTCTTTGTCGATCATCACTGCCATGCCGACGCCGCAGTTCGGGTGGCATACGCAGCTAAGTTGCCC
>JASLFF010000217.1 GCA_030150795.1 Terriglobales bacterium
GAACGGTAACCGTTCATGAACCAACATTCAATGAACAGGGGGCCTGACTCGTATAATAACGGCTCGGTGTGCGAGGTTCCGCCAGTACGGAAATGCCTAAAGAGCCGCGGCGGGTTCCCACCGTCTTAGGACGGGTTCAGAACGGCCCGGTCGCACGGCCAAGTGGGTCGGTTGTTCCTTCTTTTCTGTCGCTTCGCTCCAAACCGCTAGAGTGCAATGACCGCTTGAGATCTTTTTGCTCCTGTTGCTTGCGCTTCGGCGCGCAAGTCGGCCTCAGCGCAAAATTCCCGCGTCTTGCCGCTTGCTCCACACCGCTAGAGGTCACTGCCTAGCGGCTTTGGATTTACGGACTGGTTTTTTTCGCATACTCTTCTGCCCGGAGTTGAACCGTATGTTGCCAGGGAGTGCGTCACCTGGCACTGGCGGGTTTCCTTTCCCGGCTTTTTCCAGGATTCTCAACGTTTCCGCCCGATCAGCGCGGCTGGCCCGCTGCCGAAAATAATCTTCGGTACGCAGAGCGGACACCTTTTCCGCTACTGCTACGTTGATGAGCTGGTTTAGAGCTACGCCTTCAGCTTCGGCAGCTTTACGCAACTCGTCTAACAACGAGGGTTGCAGCCGCAATGCAAAATTACTCCGTCTCATGAATAGAACTCCTCATTATCTTCTCAAGCGCCATCCCCGGCAGAATCACTTTACAGTCGAAATTTCTTGTCGCAGGAAGAAAATCCCGCTGATTGAACGTCACTATCGCGTGCGCGCTTCCATTCACGGCTGTCTCCAGGACCATATCGTCATCGGGATCAGGCAATTGTGGCCTCCATCGGAATGCAAGGCGAACCGGTCTTGCAACAGCAGCCATATCGTCGAGCACTCGTCCAACCTCAGCACTGCTCAACCCAGATGCAACAAGATGCTCAGGCCTGGTCAAGACCGCTTCATACTCAATGATCAATGGAACTGAAAGCAGCAATTCAAACTGTCGATTCAACGCAGCGAATAAGAGCTGGCGCGAAGCACCTCTGCCGCTCCGTAGTGCCGCTACCATCACGTCAGTGTCCAGTACATACAAAATAGGCACAATGGCTATGATATTGCATGCAATATCATTTTCGCAAGGTATTACAAAGCGATCTACTACAATCCCTGCGTGGCAGAAACTTCTCCAGTAAAGATTCTCCCGGTTCCGCAGACCGCCGCTGGCACCCGTCTGGACCAATGGCTTGTCTCCCAGCTGCCCGATGTAAGCCGTGTGCGCATTCAGCAATTAATCGAGCAGAAAAAGATTCTCATCAACGGGAAAGTGCCCAAGCCTTCCATGAAGCTGCGCGGTGGCGAAGAAATCGCTATCACTGGCGAAGTTGAACTGCCGCCGCTCAAGGCTTTTGCAGAAGACATTCCGCTTGACGTGATTTATGAGGATGAGAGCATTGCGGTCGTGAACAAGGCGGCGGGCATGAGCGTGCATGCGGGATCAGGCAAAGGCGAGGCAGGCAATCGCGGCACCATGGTGAATGCCCTACTGCATCGTTTCAACCAGCTCTCAGAAATCGGCGGAGAGCTCAGGCCGGGGATTGTCCATCGGCTGGACAAAGAAACCAGCGGCCTGGTGCTGGTGGCCAAGTCCGATCTCGCCCACAGAAAGCTGGCAGAGCAATTTGCTCATCGCGAGGTCAAGAAGACTTACATCGCGCTGGTCCACGGCTGGCCCAAGATGACAAAAGGAACTATCAATGCCGCTATCAGCCGGGATATGGTTCGTCGCGCACGCATGACTACGCGCCGCGCCTCTCAGAGCAGGCCGGGGCGTGAGGCCGTCACGCACTGGCAGGTAACGGAAAAATTTGAAGGCCCTTATGGCAAGTTTGCTCTGCTGGAAGTAAGAATCGAAACGGGACGAACGCACCAGATCCGGGTACATCTCTCGTCGATTGGCCATCCCGTTGTGGGAGACACTTTATATGGTGCGCCGGCGCGCTTACCCAGGCTGCCGAGTTACGGAGGTACAGCGCCAGAGGTTGCATCTCTGAAAAGGAACTTTCTGCATGCTTTCGCGGTACAATTCCGGCATCCAATAAGTAACAGGCCGCTTTCGTTTCAGCAGCCGTTACCGGCTGAGCTAAGTGATTTTCTCCGTCGAATCGGGGATTGAGGATTGTTTGTCACAGACTATAATGTGCGAGAGAAGCCCTGACATGTATTTGAAAAAGACCCTTGCGCTGTTGTTCGCGCTCACTTTGGTTTGCTGCTCTGCTTTGGCGCAAACCACGCCGCCAGCCGCGCAGCCACCGGCCACGGGACAGGCTCCCTCGCCTAGCGCGAGTGCTGTTGCGCCTGGATCAGCAACCACGGCTCCGGACGATACGCTACCAGTGCAGACATTCCACAGCCGCTCCGACGAAGTAAACGTGATCTTCACCGTTACGGATAAGCACAACAAGTTTATTAAGGACCTGAAAGAAAACCAGTTCAAATTCCTGGACAATAACAAGCCGCCCAAGCAGATCATGAATTTTTCTGCCGAGACTGACCTGCCATTGCGCGTAGGGTTGTTGATCGACGCCAGCAATTCCATCCGCGACCGCTTCCTTTTTGAGCAGGATGCGGCGATTGAGTTTCTGCACCAGATCATTCGTCCCAGGACCGACAAGGCATTTGTGCTGGCGTTTGACGAAGTTTGGGACCTGACGCAGGATTTCACGGGCGACCTGGACAAGCTGACGAAAGGCGTAAAAGTGATCCGTCCGGGCGGCGGTACCGCACTTTGGGACGCCGTGTTTTATGCCTGCCGCGACAAGCTGATGAAGGAAAAAGAGACCGGCCCTGTGCGCAGGGCGATCATCCTGGTATCTGACGGCGATGACAATCAGAGCCGCGTCCTTCGGCAGGAAGCCATTGAGATGGCGCAGCGCGCTGGAGTGATCGTTTACACCATCAGCACCAACCTGAGCAATAATCCCGACGAAGGCGATCGCAGCCTGAAAATGCTGGCGGAAACCACCGGCGGCCAGGCGTTCTTCCCTTTCAAGCTGCAGGATGTGGCTAACGCGTTCCATGACATTCATGAAGAGCTGCGCAGCCAGTATTCCGTGTTCTATAAGCCTGAAGGATTTGAGGCCAACGGGCAGTTCCGCGCCATACAGATTGCTGCGGAAAACAAAAAATTCAGGGTCCGGGCAAAAAAGGGATACTACGTTCCTCGCCAGTAGTGACTGCAACACGCTTATCTTGAAAGCCCGGCGCTGACCGGGCTTTTACTTGTCTGTGGACCTGCATTCAGCCATCAAGAGATTGCGCAGCGATTCCAACTATAATGAGTAGATCAGCAATCAGTAGATCAGCGCATTTCTATGACTCTGAAAAAGTATCTGTTCTTTTTTATCGCGACGGCAATTGCGTCGAGCTTGCTAACGGCGCAGCAAGCCACTCCCGCTCCTGTCGCGCCGCCATCGGCCGGCAGCCAGCAGCCCGGCAATTCCAACAGCGATTCAAAAAATCAAAAAATCCCTACCGTCCGCGTCCGCACAGACGAAGTCAACGTAGTTTTCACCGTTGTGGATAAAGACGGCAAATTCGTGCGCGACCTGAAACAGGACCAGTTCAGGATTCTGGATAACAAGCTTCCGCCCCGCCAGATGATGAATTTTGCCGCGCAAACCGATCTGCCGTTGCAGGTGGGCCTGCTCATTGACGCCAGCAACTCCATCCGCGACCGTTTCCAGTTCGAAAAAGACGCAGCTTCAGAATTTCTTTACGAAATCATCCGCCCCAAAACTGACCGGGCTTTTGTGCTGGCTTTTGATGAACAATGGGATGTAACGCAGGACTTTACCGGCGACATCGATAAACTGCGGACGGGCGTAAGGGTGATCAAAGCCGGAGGCGGCACTGCGATGTGGGACTCAGTCTATTTCGCCTGTCGCGATAAGCTGATGAAACAGCAGGCAAGCGTTGCGGTGCGCAGGGCAATCATTCTCATTTCAGACGGCGAAGACAACCTGAGCCGCGTGTATCGCAGTGAAGCGATTGACATGGCGCAACGCGCGGAAGTAATCATTTATACGATCAGCACTTCCCTGGTGGAAAGACATACCAAAGGCGACGACGACTTGAAGGCACTGGCTGAAGCCACTGGGGGCCGCGCCTTTTTCCCCGTGAAGCTGGATGACGTGGTAACCGCCTTTTCCGATATTCAGGAGGAGTTGCGCAGCCAATATTCCGTGTCGTATCGTCCAGACCAATTTGTGGCGAATGGGCAGTTCCGGCCAATCCAGATACTCACCGACAGTAAGAAATATAAAGTCCGGGCAAAGAAGGGATACTACGTACCCAAGCAATGAGTCACCGGACGCGGATTTACGTTTTATCCGCGACGATCCGCGTAAATCCGCGGTAAGACCAGAAAAACTTTACCGGCTTGCCGCCGCGTCATTCGGCGGATAGTAACCTTTGCGCGCCTGGATCTTGTATCCGTCCTTGGATTTGACTTCAAGGCGGCGAAATTTACCGTCGTTCACCGGATTGGTGGAACTGAATCCGAGCAGGTACTGGCTGCGCAACTCGGCAGCAATTTCGGCAAAAGCTTTGTCCAGCTTGTCCGGACGGCTCACGGTAATGATGCGACCGCCTGTCTGCTCCGCCAGTTGGCTCATGTCGCCATGATTTGAAGGATACATGGGGTCGGTGATCAAGAGGACGTAAGCCACTGCATCGGCCCTTTGCGCGGCTTCAATCGAATCCTTCAACCGCAATTTGCTGCCGACATCCTCTCCATCGGTAAGGATTACCATGGCTTTGCGTCCGACCTGCTTGCTCAACACCTCATCTGAGGCAAGATAAACCGCGTCAAACAGCAGCGTACC
>JASLFF010000798.1 GCA_030150795.1 Terriglobales bacterium
GCGTGACGCCATCGCGTCCGAAAGCCGTTCCGCGGATGGTGCCGGATGGAGTTAACGTAAGGTTTACATTCGCCGACTGATTAGGCGGCAGGTTGCCACTAAATCTAGTGCGCAGTCCTCCAGTAAGATCGACCGCGACAATCGCATATGCCCCAGGCGCAACTCCATTGATTTGGTAGAAACCGGTGGCATCTGCATCGGCAGTGCGCACATCAGCTCCAGAGGTTAAAGTTACCTGCGCGCCTACCACAGGCTTTCCTGTCTGGCTGGTCACATTACCGGCAATTACGCCAGTATTTACCACAATCTGAATCGTGCCTAAATCAACCGTGGCATTGGCCGAGCCTGGAGACTTGGGCGCCGAAGCACCTTCTAGAATCTGATTGTTTCGCGTAGTGCGCGCGACAGCGTTAAATGAACCGAGGTCCGCCGGCACTTTGGTCATGGAGAAGAAGCCGGCTGCGTCAGTGGTCGCGATGAAGAACCGGAACAGCACAACGTTTGCACCGGCAACAGGGTTTCCGCCCTGATCTACCACATGTCCCTGCACAGTGTTGGTCGGATCTGCGACCAGCGGGTTCAGGCCGAGCTTTACTTCGATTCCATCAGGAATGCCATCGCCATCTGTATCCGGGTTGAGTGGATTCGTGCCTAGACGGATTTCATCCGCGTCGCTCAATCCGTCGCCATCCGTGTCCGGATTCAGTGGATTTGTTCCGCGCTTTACTTCTTCTCCGTCGGAGACACCATCACCATCTGTATCAGGATTGCGGGGATCGGTTCCCAACTGGAATTCCTGCAGGTTGGTCAGGCCGTCGTTGTCTGTATCCGCGCCGGCTACACTTGGATCGTTGGGGTCGAAACCGTGAGCTATCTTCCAGGAATCGGGGATTCCATCATTTAAGGTACTCGCGAGAATATTAATGTTGATTTGGACCGTCGCCGAAGCGCCTTCATTGCGGGCTGTGATAATTGCCGCGCCGCGCGACACGGCAGTTACCAGACCATCCGCGCTTACGGTTGCAATAGCGGGGTTGCTGCTGATGTAAAGGGTGCCCAGCGCTCGTGTGCTCAGATCTTTGACGGTGCTTGTCGGCAGCGTTCCTTGAACTGCAAGCTGCACCGTTTGTCCCGAAGTTGTCAGCGTGGTACTGGAAGCACTAACAGCAATCGATACCGGAGCTGGATCAACATTGCCCACCACCAGCGGGCCAATCAACGTCTCCCCGTTCGCGTTCAAAGTCAAGAATCCCGAGGCGGCTTCAGTCGTAGTGCGATCGGGATTGGTGCACACAATCCGCACACGGTAGAAGCCCTGGTCCACGGGAATATTTGGTAAAGCAAAAGTTCCGTCGGGGCTGATCTGAATGCTGCGGTTCAGCAATGTCGCAGTGCACTTGTCATTGATTGCGAAAGGCGGAGGCTGCGGAGGTGGATCGTTGGGGTTCAGCGGATCGGTACCCAGCGCAACTTCCACTCCATCCGGAATTCCATCGCCATCAGTGTCAGGATTGTGAGGATCGGTTCCGTGTTGATACTCCTGAAGATTGGTCAGCCCATCGCCGTCCGGGTCCTGGAAGGCGACGGTGGGGTCGTTTATATCCAGACCATGAGCGATTTTCCAGGAATTCGGGATGCCGTCGCCAAAAGGTTGGTTCGGGTCAAAAATGGTTATATCAATCGAAGACGTTGCAATACCCGCATCGTCATCATCTAAGTTCGTTGTATTAAACCTGGTTAATATCGTAGTTTGTCCCGGAGTGACACTATGAACGATATGTTGGCTGTCCACTGTAGCCACTGCCGGCGAACCCGAGGAATAAGTGGTGCGCGGATCGGCGGTTACATCCTGAGTGGTGCCATCAGAAAATGTGGCCATGACAGAAAGCTGGGCAGTATCCCCTAACTGAAACCTCGCCTTCGTCGTAGTGACTTGAATAGAGAGCAGTGGCGAAGTCTGGCAGTGAGCAGCAACAACGGCCAGCAACATCACTATCTTTGTCAACGCTCGAATCAATGTGCCCCCTTTTATGGCCAAGGGCCCTAATGGCTCTTCCCAGAATCCTCGAATTCCCAAGCCTTGAGAATTCGCTCAGCTGTAGCTCGTACTCCCGCATCAGAGTCCTGCTTCGATATTTGCTCTATCGTTGGCTGAATGCTTTCCCGCTTCAGATATCTCGGGACTGCGCGCCCGACGATCGACACAGCTTCCCTCCGCACCTTGCTGTCCGGATCTCGCAATAACTTCTGCGACAGCGCCACGGGTTCAATCGATCCCGCGTTGCGCTTGTTTTCAAATTTAAAAAAAGCAAAAAGATGAGCGACGCACAGGTAGCGGATTTGCGAGTTTTTTGAGGCAAGAGCCTCGACCACATACTTGTAGCCACTCGGATCGCCGAATTCCGCCATTTGCGAAGCGATAAAGCTGCGCTGTTTTAGGTCCTCGGTGTCTGCCAGCAAGTCCTTGAGGCCGGCAACACCTTGAGGAGCGCCAATGCGGGCCAGCGCCCAGGCGGCGTTCTGCCGCACTATGTGTGCCGAATCACTGCGCAACACGCCCAGGAGCGTCTCTTTGGCGCTGGCTTCCCTGCGATATCCCAGAAGCTGCGCTGCATCCGAACGGATTCCCACATCCGGATTGGACCGCACTGCACTCATCAGGGAATTGGTGTCCGTTTTAACGCCCTGCGCGCGGAGTTGCCCTTCGATTTCACCCACAGTCTCCGCGTCTTCCGGACTGACGCCCTGCAGCCCGGAGGCAAGAACCCGGAGCGACAGCAGCCCCATACCCAGCGCGAACAAAATCCAACGTCGATTCAAAGCTCCCCCCTGTTACTTACAGTTGGCCGGCCAGTTTTGTGACGCCGGCGCATTCCTAGCCCTGGTTTGTATCTGGCCGATTAACGCAACATATAAGCCATGATCAAAATCGTGTGCGCGGATTTCAGCCTCCTGGCGGTAATCCGTCTGTTTTTGGTTGAATAAATCCACCATTTTCGCGTTGAACGCGGCAAACTTGCTCGCATTCTGCGAGGGATCGAAGCATTCCGTGCAATTGGCCACATCGCTGACAAACGCCGCCATATCGCTTTGCAAGGGAGTAAAAATGCGGTCCTTCATGTCCTGCACATGGAAACGCTCATGTTGGTTTGTGATGGAAGGAGAGGCATATTGTGAGCGCGGAGGCCCGACACGGCTTCCCAGCGGCGGAGGTGTCAGGTCTGTAATGATGTCATGACATGTGGTCGGCGAGACTATAGCGTCATTGGCGCTGTCGACCGGCGTACGGCCCTGCGTGCTCACCCCAAACGTATATGTCTCGTTGATATGCTCCAGGCCGAAGCATGATTTATTCGAATTGGCGCACTGTTTGTAATCCGCGGTGGGAGTTGAGCGAACGACAGCCCCGAAATTGGGAGAGGGATCGCCCGGGTTCTCCGTGAAATTCGTCGTCGGCGTAATCGAAGAACACGGAGGGCTGATGGTAACGTTCTTGGTCTTCGAAGTCGATCCGCAAGTTGCGGTAATAAGGGCGTTTCCGGGAGCATTGTTGAAAGTGGCGTTTAACACTGCACCCGTAAATTGAGGAGGCATCGCCAATGTCGCAGTCCATTTGATTCGGCCCGATGAATTGCCAGTTGAGTCTGTGTTATATGCAGCCTGGCCTCCATTGGGAACAACGCACGCCCCGCTTACCTTGGTGAAACTGTTGCTATCGTCGGTGCACTGTCCGATCAGGTTACAGCTCTTGGACGGGCATTCATTACCCGTACCGCAGGGTGTGCGGAATGCGCCTGGATTGGGAACGCATGTATTTCGAATGCAGGTCTTGCAGGGACCACAGCCGCTTCCGCAGGTGGAAGGAGGAGCCGGGGGCGGTGAACCACCCCAGCCGGAAACGATGAGGCCAAAGCCGGGATCCGACACTATGACGGAACCGTCTTCACTCACACGCGCTGTTCCGCCGGAAACAAACTGCTCCAGATCATGGTTGTAGCAAAAGGTTTCGGTCACAGTTCCCGCCGGTAGAGCGTTTGAGTTGGGAATCTGCACCTGGATGGGCGGATTGAACTTGACCCGCGGCGGCTGAACGGTCCACATCAAACTCGGGGCTGTGCCGTTAGGTGGGTTCATGGGCACCTTGTCGGAATGGACCTGCGAAATCGACAGACGCCCAACATGCGATCCATCCGGGAAAGTCGCCGAATGGGCAAAGACCGTAAACGCGGCGCCCGGCACGCCCTTGATGGTAAGGGTTACATCTTCATCGCCGCCTACAACTTTGGAGTTGTCGGTATCTAGATCTGGCAGAAAGATCGGCCCCGACAGATGATTATCCTGGCCGGCCACTGTGACCATGGGAAATTCCAGGAAAGGATAGGGCTCTTCGTCAGTGCTCGTACTGCCATCGATGAACAGGTCGATGCTGCCCACCGGCGCGTTCGCTATCGTGAATCGCCCGGTCGCGTCGGTCACTGCCGAGAGATTGGTGCCACGAATACTCGCTGTAACGTTTACCAGGGGCTCATTGGCATCGCCCAGCACGATACCACTGACCGTGGTAGCGGTG
>JASLFF010000034.1 GCA_030150795.1 Terriglobales bacterium
CCCACGTCGCCGATGAACAAGGTATCGCCCGTCAGAACGGCCCAAGGCGCCTGGGACTTCTCTTCATCGGTAACAACCAAGCAAACGCCTTCAGGAGTATGCCCGGGGGTCTCCAGGACGGTAATGCGCACTTTGCCGAACCGGACTTCTGATTCATCATGCAAAGGCACATGCGGGAACGTTGCACCGGCCTGCTCGCCAATATAGATTCTTGCGCCGGTGCGCTTCGCCAGTTCCAGATGGCCGGAGACGAAATCGGCATGCAGGTGGGTTTCAAAAATATGGCGGATTTTCAGGCGTTGCTCATCAGCGGCCTTCAGGTAAATTTCCACGTCGCGCTGCGGATCAATGACCGCCGCTTCGCCTTCAGATCCCAGCATGTAAGAAGCATGCGCCAGGCATCCAAGATAAAACTGCTCAAAATACATCGACACTCCTTGCAGGCTGTCTGCCTGCCGGTTCGTGCTTTTCTCATGATAATCCGAAATTATGCCGACTGCCGGTCTGGAGCTGAAGCGCCCTTGAGCGCATAGAAAATAATGTAAACATAGCAAAACACCGGCAGGATAAACGCATAGTGAATACCAATGTGGTCAGCCAGAACCCCTTGCAGTTCAGGGACAATTGCGCCGCCAACAATCGCCGCCACCAGCAAGCCCGATCCTTTTCCCGTCAGCGGCCCAAGTCCCGCAATAGCCAGAGTAAAAATGCTGGGGAACATAATGGAGTTGAACAGGCCAACCAGAATGAGACTCCACATGGCAACGTGGCCGAAC
The DNA here is from genome assembly GCA_030150795.1 of Terriglobales bacterium. The sequence continues at coordinate 777 of JASLFF010000034.1, forward strand.
GTAAGCATGGAAATCGTAACCAGCAACGCAGCCGCAATCGCATTGAGCACCAGCAGCAACTGCGTTCTGAATCTTTGCAGTAAGGCTGAGCCAACAAAACGCCCGACCATTGCGCCGCCCCAGTAATATTTCAGGTGGCCGGCGGCGTCTTGCAATGACAAGCCGCCAATTTCCTTCTGGTTGAAGTAGTTGGTCATCAAACTGCCGATGGCGACTTCCGCGCCCACGTAAACGAAGATTCCAACCGCGCCCAGCACCAGCCGCCGATGTCGCCAGATGCTACCCGTCGCGTGACCATGCGCTTCCGCGTATTCAATGACCGGAAGCTTGAACCAGGCCACCGTCATTGCGAGCACAATGAGCGCCACGGCAAGGCCGATATATGGCCCTTTGACGGACGCGGCTTGCTGTATCCGGTACGCATGCAACTGATCCACATTCATCGCACGCACCACTTCAATGGCGGCAGGAGCAAGCGCCGCGCCCAGAATCAGCCAGCTTCCAAACCATGGGGCCAATGTGGTTCCCAGCGAATTAAAAGCCTGGGTCAGGTTTAAACGGCTGGAGGCTGTGCGTGGCGGACCCAAAATTGCCACGTAAGGATTGGCGGAAGTCTGCAAGATGGTCATTCCAGCCGCCAGTACAATCAAAGCGGTAAGAAACAACGGGAACGATGGGATCGACGCCGCTGGAACAAACATGAGCGCGCCCGTGGCCATGGTAAGAAGCCCCGTCACCATGGAGCGCTTGTAACCGATCCATTCAACGATCTTGCCCGACGGCATGGAGAACAAGAAATAAGAAGAAAAGAAAGCAAACTGCACCAGCATGACCTCTGTGTAATTCAGGTCGAAGATGTTCTTCAGGTGCGGGATCAGAATGTCATTCAGGCAAGTAAGAAATCCCCAGGCAAAAAACAGCGTTGAAACCATCGCCATGGCCCGCCCATCGGTTTTTTCGGGCGCGCGGGCAAGCGTTGTGCTGACAGGATCGGATTGGCTGAGGATAGCGATATGAAAGACCCAGAGAAATGGATTGATCGATTCACTAGCATAACAGTGCTGGGCGCCTGCCAGAACACCTGCTTTTGCGCTTTAGTGAAAACCGTTGCATAACCGGCAAGGGGAGCGAGTTCATGCTAAGTTCATGCTGATCTGGGCCGCGGATCCGCAGCTACAGAAGTTATAATTCACAAGAATAGGATTCTTTGCCATGGCAGTTGCGGCCACACCACACACCGGGGAAGCAGCGCTTCTGATTGAAGTAGCCGGGCAGCGGCGTCAACTCGTGATCACCAAGTCGCCTTTGACCATCGGGCGGGCGGACGATTGTGATGCCACGATTGCCGACCTGAAAGTCTCTCGCCAGCATGCCAAGCTGTTGACTGAGGGTGGAGAGTACTACATTGTGGATTGCGAAAGCCGCCATGGCACTTTCGTAAACGGCTTACGGTGCGAACGCCTCAAGCTGAAGAACAACGATGAGATCACTCTCGGCGTGACTGGAGTAAGGATTGTTTTTCGCCGTGGCGGTGCGGTTTCACACACCACGGATAACTCCACCAACATCCTGCTATCACGGCTGGTTTCAAAGTCCGATACGTCCGATTTGGAAAAGCTGCGCCTGTTTCTTGAAGCGGCGCGCAGCCTCACTGGCGGCGTGGTTGTTAATGAAGTGCTGCGCAACATGCTCGATTACGCCTTGAAAATCACTCGGGCCGAGCGTGGCTTTGTTTACCTGAAGGATGCGGGAAAAAGCGGAAGACCGGCCCTGGCGTGTGGGTTAGATAGCCAAGGCGCGAGCTTAACGAACGACGCAAAAGTTTCGCACTCAGTTGTGGAGGAAGCGCTGGCCTCAGCAGCTGAATTCATTACCGGTGACGCTTCAAAGCAGCAGGCCCTGGCGGAGCGCCAGAGCATTGTGCTGAATGAGCTTCGGACGGTAATCGCCATTCCGCTGCGGACGCGACAGCATGGCGGTTCGCCAACCAAGGTGGATGGCGTCCTGTATCTGGACAGTCGCTCCGTCTCCCATAACCTTTCCGGTGTGAGCCATGAGGTGCTGCGCGCGCTGGCCAGCGAATGTGCCGCAGTGCTGGAAAGCGCCAAGCTGGTGGCGGCGGAACAGGCCGCGCAACAATACCGCAAGGAAATGGAAATAGCGGCGTCCATCCAGCGGAGCCTCACGTCGGCTTCAAATGTAGAAAACGAT
>JASLFF010000336.1 GCA_030150795.1 Terriglobales bacterium
TCTTCCTGGTTCAGCGGCGCATCCAGCTCAAGCAGTCCTTCCGGAAGTTTCATCTCCAGGCGCTTCTGCTCCAGCGCAATCCTTTCAATATAAGCGGCGGCAAACGGGACCAAGCATTCCTTCTCGCCCTCAATCACCAGCAGCGGCGCTTCTCCGCTGCCAAACTGCACATCCTTAATCCGCCCAATCTCCCGACCGGCATCCGTCACCGTGCAGCCAATCAGATCGCTTACGTAAAACTCATCGTTTCCTAAAGCAGCGCGTTCGCTGCGCGGAATCTGGATCTCGCTGCCAACCAGCGTTTCCGCATCGCTGATGGAATCCACGCCGGCAAACTTGAGCACTACCATGCCTTTGTGGAACCAGTGCTCATCCAGTTCCAGCCGCCGACGTTCAGCCGTACCGCTTTGCTTCGTGCTGTCGCCAAGCGCAAAAAGTTTCCGGCGCGTTTCAAACAGCTCAGGGAAATCGGTGAGCAAGGTTGCGGCAACTTCGCCGTGGCGTCCCTGCGTTTTGGCCACCCGGGCAATCGTGACGAACTCAGCTTCCTCAGTCATCCGCGCTGCCGGGCCACAATCAGGGCAGAAAGATCAGCAAGCTATTCCGCCGGGCCACTTTCCTCTTCATCTTCGTCTTCAATAATCTCCAGCATGTAGCGTTTCTTGTACTTCATGCTGGCCGCGCCCAATAGCGTGCGGATTGATTTGGCAGTGCGTCCCTGCCGGCCAATAACTTTGCCCAGGTCAGTTGCCGCCACGCGCAATTCCAAGATCGTGGCGTCGCCATCTTCAACCGGGGTCACTTGAACTTGTTCTGGAGCGTCTACAAGAGCCTGAGCAATCTGCTCCACGAGCATACGCATATCGCCGCCCGTTTCCGTCATGAGGGAGTCCTTCACCTAGCTAAGCTTGGGGCCCAAATTTCTCTGACTGTGTGTCCCGGAAAAGAACTGACTCCTTGCTTCTTGCGTCAGGCCACCGGCGCCGGTGCGGCTTTTGCTTTGGTGAGCAGACGGCCCACGGTATCAGAAAGCTGCGCGCCCTTTGAGACCCAATAATCAATACGATCACGTTTCAAGTCGATTGTAGTGGGATTGGTCCGGGGATTGTAAAGTCCCACCACTTCCACGGAGCGTCCATTGCGGGCGCGCTCCTTATCAATCACCACCACACGGTAATAAGGCTGTTTGCGCGCACCAATGCGCGCCAATCGAATCATTAGCACAGTTGCACTGAATCCTTTCCTGATTGACGCCCAGACATACTGGGCAAGTTGTTATTATCGCGTAAGTTGCAGGGATTGGCAAGGCGTGCGGTGGAGCTCTGCGTGCTTCGGCAATTTTCAACCTCGCGTTGCGAGATCACTTTGCCTTGAAACAAGAAAATCGAAACTTTGAAATCGCTTTGAACACCGCGCAAGCCATTCTTACCAACCCCTCGGTATTGTTGCCTTCGTGGTTTCTGAAACAGAAATAGTCTCAGCGCGACCCTAACTGCATTCTATTTTCGATAATCGTCCCGACCAGCCATTGAGATAATACTATTCCTAAGTATGACACTATAGAATAATTATTATGTTTTAAAAACATAATAATTATATATTATTATCATTTTGATAATAAGGCGGTTATATGATTTTTAAGGCCCCAACTTTACTTGTCCAAGAGTTGGAAGTGATTGAAAAAATAAACGCAATGCGCCAATCCCTAAAATACTCAATAAGTAGTCCGGGGCGTTGGTTTGGGGCGCTTCGGCGAGCCACGCTGGCCAGGAATATCCGGCACTCCAATAGCATTGAGGGTATCAATGTCACCAGGGATGATGCCCTTGCTGCGGTGGACAATGACGAGCCACTCTCAGCAGAGAGAACAACATGGCAGGCAACGATTGGATACCGAAACGCAATGACATATGCCCTCCAGCTCGCCGATGATCCGCATTTCTCGTACAGTGAAGGATTGATCCGTAGTTTGCATTTCATGATGATCCAGCACGACCTGGGGAAGAAGCCGGGCAGGTATCGTCCGGGCGTCATTTATGTCCGTGACGAACGAAAGCAAGAAAATATTTATGAAGGACCCGACGCTGAATTGGTGCCCAGGCTCATGCAGGAACTCGTTCAATCTTTGAATGAGGTATCTGACGTGCCGGTAATGATACGTGCGGCGATGGGGCACCTGAATTTGGTAATGATTCACCCATTCTCTGACGGCAATGGCAGAATGGCCCGCTGCTTGCAAACCTTGATCTTGGGCAGGGAACAAATCATCGAACCGCCTTTTTGCAGTATCGAAGAATATTTGGGCAGATACACCCAGGAATATTATGACGTTCTTGCAGAGGTCGGTAAGGGAGCATTTCATCCGGAAAACGACTGCCGGCCATGGATCAGATTCAATCTCATCGCGCATTTTCGGCAGGCGTCATGGCTTCTGCAGCGCAGCAGAATTTCTCAGCGCGTCTGGACCGAAATTGAGCAACTTGTACTTCAGAAAGGAATACACGAGAGGTCTATTACAGCTTTATTTGATGCCGCATCGGGTTATCACATCAGACGAACGCACTACATTAACTCGACAGGAGTATCTGAACAGGTTGCGAGTCGGGACTTAAAAATCCTCGTCGATCTTGGCTTGTTGGTTGCAAAAGGCGAAACACGGGGACGGATTTATGACGCCTCGCCTGTGCTGCGTGACATCTATTTACGCAACTATGAATCACGATCTAATGCTGACCCGTTTACCCAAGAAGCGCTGCCATTTCCGGTATGAGGGATTAACACATGAGGACTGGACCACTACCGCAGAGCTTCACGCCAGGAAATTCATTTAGTTACATCTTGCTCATCTCTTCCAACATCTTCGCCAGCGCCCTTCTCACATCGTCCGCCGACCTCACCTCAAAACTTCGAACCTTTAGCGGTTTCAACATCTTCTCCACGTTACCAATCGCCCCGGTAACCCCCTCTCGCTGACTGAATTCAAACTGCAGATAGTAAATGACGCAATCCTGCTCCTGTCCGGTTTCAATTTCCGGCAGCCTGGGAAACGTGTAAAAATCCATTGGGCTTCCCAGCAGGATAAACACATGCAACGGCTTTTCGCTCGGCTTGGCTGTCTGATTCGATCCGGCCTTCAACCGCCGCACAATCTCTTCGCGCAGATACACAGGGCTCTGCTGCTTGTTTTGCAGGTCCTTTACGCTTATCGTTCCCGGCCCGCTATCGGGTGAAAGCGTTTTGCGCAAGACCGCCCAGTCCAAATCTTTGCCGTCATTCTGTTCAAACACAACGTGGCGCTGCACCAAGTCCAGGATCGCGGCGCGTCGGGATCCGTTCTTGAGATTGATCTGGTTCAAGACTTTGAACGTCGGCAGGGCTGCGCCAAGATAATGGTTGTAGTAGCCATAGCTGCCGAGAAAGATTTCCGCTGAAGGCGTCATGTCGAACAGCACTTCCATCTCAATGTGACGGCGCGTTGCCAGCGTCAGATTTGGGCGTCCCTCGATATCGGTGTGAAACATGTATTCCGGGCCGTCGCGTTTGGTTCCCCAAAATTCAAATGCAGGCAGCCCACGCCACATTTCCGGTAGCGAATCATTCTTGTAAGCATCCACGTGAAACAGACGATGCAGAAAATTGTGCTCGCCGGATTTCTTGTCCCACAGCGCCAC
>JASLFF010000041.1 GCA_030150795.1 Terriglobales bacterium
AGCAGGAAAATACCCTACTGACGCGACGATCATGCATGTGCCCAGCCCAGACGGCATCAAGCCGCGCGACCTGCAAACCAACGACCCGGCCGACGATTTCGTCCGCAGTGGATTCCGCGTGCCGTTGATCATCGTGTCACCATTCGCCAAGCCTCACTATGTTTCTCACACCCCCATGGATTACACAGCGGTCTTGAAGTTCGTGGAGAAGCGCTTCAATCTCCCGAGCCTCAACGCTCGCGACGCGGCCCAGGCAGACATGGAAGAGTTTTTTGATTTCTCCTCTCCCAATTTAAATCCGCCTTCGCCGGCCAGCCAGCCGACCAACTTGCCGTGCAATCCGAATCTGGCGTCGGGAACCAAGGATGTGCCGTTTCCACAGTAGCGTTCAGCATTCAGCAACTCAGCAGTCAGCCAGAAACCGAGGCCCCGAATAATCGGGGCCTCTTGGTTTTTGCGACGGTAGTCAATTCTCATCGCTGATGCGATCAACCGTCAGTCTTTCTGAATTGATCAGAGTGGCCAACGCCCTATGGTTTAAACTCAAACTTCAGGGCTGTTGCCGGAATTGCGGGGACTTACCTGAACCTTTAAGGTAAATAACCGACATGCACTAACGATTGCCCCGTGTGGCTTGGGTTTCGCCGTTTTTCTGTGGTACTTTAGCCCCAATTACACTTGTGCGCGGTTTCCCACGGCATTTGGAAAGGCTGCCCTTCGGACTGATTGATTTTTTATGGCACTCGGGTTTGGTTTCAACAAAGTAAAGGTACTCGCGCAGGCGGAGAAGTTCGTCCAGCAAGGGAAACTGCCCAACGCGATTTCTGAATACGAAAAGGTCATTAAGGAAGACCCCAAGGACCTGACGGTCCTGAACACGATTGGGGACCTCTACGCACGCGTGGGCAACAACGATCAGGCCACATATTACTTCAAGAAAGTTGGCGACCAGTACGCGCAAAATGGCTTTGCCGTTAAAGCCATTGCCATTTACAAGAAGCTGACCAAGATCGGGCCCTTTAACGCCGAGAACTCAACCAAGCTGGCGGAACTTTATGGCCAGCAAGGACTCTACAACGACGCTCGCGTGCATTACATGCAGGTGGCCGACCATCTCTTAAAGTCGGGCGACAACGCTCAGGCGGCCCGGGTGTTCCAGAAAATTCTGGAACTCGATCCTGAAAATGCCCATACACAGGCCAAGCTGGCCGATCTCTATACGAAGCTCGGCAAGAAAGATGAAGCGCGCAACATTTATTTCAGCGCGGCTGAATCGCTTTATGCACGTGGTTCTTACACTGCCGCGGAAGAAGCCCTGGGCAAAGTACTTGCTCTCGATCCTACCAACACTGGGGCACTGATGCTGCGGGGCCTGATTTCCATAGAGGCCGGCGACAGCCAGGCTGCGGTCATCTACCTTGAGCAGGTTGCCGACATCGATTCACGGCCAGATGGCCTGCGCGCTCTCTTGCGGGCGAAACTTCACACCGGGAACGCGGACGGAGTGGAAGAAGTGGCCGAGAAGCTGCTGGCCAAACACAATGACATTACGGGCGTGACCACGGTGGCGCAGTGGTATGTGACCAACAATCGCGAAGAGAGCGCTCTGCGCCTGTATGAAAAACATTCCGAGCGGCTGTTCGGCGGGAATCCGGCGGCCTTGCAGGAAACGCTAGGTCCGCTGACCAACCGGGTGAAGGACAATCCCGGAGCGCTGGCTATTTTGAACCGCCTGACAAATCAATCAGGCGGCCACGCGCAGAACGCAGAAACAATTGAGATCCAGGCGCACGCGGCGGCGCAAAAAGGTAATTTTGCCGAGGCGCGCGATCTTTACCAGAAACTCACGGAGATGGAGCCGGAAAATGCGCTCCACGCCCAGAACCACAAGCAGATGCTGGCCAAGCTGGGAGAAGATTCTGCTACGCGAATCCTGACTCCGGAGGAAGCTGCGCAGGCCTTCATGGTGGAAGAGCTGGACGAGACAGCCACGCCGGTGCAGCAGAGTTACGATCCTCCCACGGAAAAAGCGATTGAGTCCGCGTTGACAGATGCGGAGCTGTACGTTTCTTACAACGTTCCTGCAAAAGCGATTCCTCCGCTGGAAGCCGCTTTGCCGCTGGCCCCGCATGACGTGAATTTGAACCAGCGCCTGGCCAGTTTGTATGCGCGGGCTGAACGCTTTGGCGATGCGGCGCGCATGTACCAAAACCTAAGCAAGATTTATGACGAGCTGGGCCATCCTGCCGAGGCGGCAAAATATCTTGAAGCGGCAAAGAAATTTGCCCTGCGCGCGCCCGCGACGGCAGCCCCCGTAGCTCCTGCTCCCGCACCACCGCCTGCTCCCGCTAAAGCTACTTGGCCGCCGATTCCGGTTGAAACCAAACCCGCTGCTCCTCCGGAGCCGGTTAATGAAACGCCGGTAGAAATTGAAGCCGAGACCGCTCCTTCAGTGCAGGAGTTTTCGTTCGATGCGGCAGACATTGTTGTCGAGCCTGAACCAGCTGCAAATGCGCCAATCGACGTTACACCGGCGGCAGCATTAGCATCAGTCGTCCCAGAGACTCCACCGCCTGTAGAAATAAATTTTGAGCCGGTTGCCCTGGATGCGCCTGCCAGCGAGGCTGCTCCTGAAGCCGCAGAGATTGATATCTCCAACGAGTGGGAGGAAATGATTGAAGTTGAGCCGGAGGCCCCGGCTCCTGCCCTTGAAGTGCAGTCCTACCAGGAAATCTTGGCAGAGCCGGCAAGGGCGGCCGAGGTCCCTCTGGAACCCGTGGTCTCAATAGAACCCGAGCAACCTGATATTTCCACCCAGGTTGCGGACAAGATCCAGGAAATCCGCTTTTACATTTCACAGGAAATGTGGGACCAGGCCAAGGCAGCGATTCTGGATTTGACGGAGCTTTCTCCTGACGCTCCGGAAGTAACTGAGCTTATAGCCCAAGTCTCCAAGGGACAGGCAGGTCTTACGCCTGCGTCTGTTGAAGCCGCGCCGGTGGAAATTGAAGAAGCTCCCGAGGCTATTGCTCCTATTGAAGTTGCGGAGCCTTCCGTCCCCGAGCCGCTTCCTGCCGTGCCGGTGGTAGAAGATCCGCCCGCAGCTGCACAGCCGGTTGCTGCGATGGATTCGGAGGATGTCCTCGATATCGCGGAGCCGCCACCCACGCCGAAGCCGGCGGCGAAAATTGTCTTACCACCACAGCCGACGGCGCAGGCGGCACAGTCGACAGAAGATATACTTGGCGACTTTCTTCAGGACCTGGAACAATCCGACCTGGCGGATTTTGCGCCGAAGCCGACGCCCAGCACTCCTGCGCACGCTCCAGCGCCAGCAATGGCAGCCGCTCCGGCGCCGGTCATCGATAAGCGCTCCAATGGAGACATGAAAGACAATGAGTCCGCCAACGTGCTGAGTGATATTCTTTCTGAATTACAGGAAGAAACCGCAGAGGCCGCAGAGCCGGAAGAAGATCCGGAAACGCATTACAACCTTGGCATCGCGTTCAAGGAAATGGGTCTGCTGGATGAAGCCATTGGCGAATTGCAGAAGGTTTGCCACGCGGTGGACCGTGGCGCACCGTTCTCTCAACCCATACAGGCTCTTACCTGGCTGGCGCAGTGTTTGGTGGACAAAGGCGCGCCGGAAGCAGCCGTCCGCTGGTACCAAAAAGCCCTG
>JASLFF010000376.1 GCA_030150795.1 Terriglobales bacterium
GCCTGAGCAACCTGGAAGCCACTCCCGGGCCGGATACAGACTAGGATGAAGGTCTCTTTCACCAAAGCGTCCGCCTGCGGTAATGACTTCCTGATCATGGATGGCGCCGATGCGCCTAGCGACCTGCATGAATTCAGCAAACGTATTTGCGACCGCCACAACGGCGTTGGCGCCGACGGTGTGGAGTGGCTCTTTCCCGCCGCAGATGCCGACATTCGCGCGCGCCTGATCAATGCCGATGGCAGCGAGGCGGAAATTTCCGGCAATGGCACGCGCTGCGTCGCCGCTTACATGGTGAGCCAGGGCCACTCCGGCAAGATTGCCGTGAGCACGGGCGCCGGCGTAAAGCATTGTGAGTTGGTATCGCGTGAAGAGCACAACTTTGCGTTTGAGATGGAAATGGGCGAGCCGCAGGTAGGCAACGAGTTTTCCATGACAGTTGGTTTTGCGCCGACGCATGGCACGCCGGTTTCCATGGGCAATCCGCATTACGTGGTGTTTGTAAGCGAGTTCTCACCGGTATGGCAGAAGGAAGGCGCAGAGATTGGCCGTCACCAGGATTTTAAAAACGGAGTGAATGTGGAGTTTGTCCGCGTACAAAGTGAGCACGAAATCGAAGTTCGGTTTTACGAGCGCGGCGTGGGAGAAACGCAATCGTCAGGAACGGGATCGTGCGCGTCCGCCGTGGCTTCAATCGCGGCAGGCTATGTAAAATCGCCTGTGAAGGTGCATGCCCCGGGAGGCACGCAGGTGGTACGTTGGACAGACGGCAAAGTTTTTCTGCGCGGCCCAGCACAACTGATCTGCCAGGGAGAATTTCTTGGCTGACGCAAAGGCCACCAGACCGGCAAATATCATTCGGCCTGCCGCTTTGCGCCACGGTGACAAGATTGGGATCATTGCGCCGGCCAGCAGCTTCAACCACGAGCGTTTTCTGACGGGCTGCAACCGCCTGCGCCAGATGGGATACGAGCCGATTTATTCGCAAAACATCTTTGACCGCGATCTTTATTTTGCCGGGTCCGTAGAACGACGCACCCATGAGTTCCAGGAGTTCTGGCGGCGAGAGGATATTGTCGCGCTCATCTGCGTGCGCGGCGGTTACGGCAGCAATTACCTGCTGGAAAAACTGGATTTCAGCGCGTTTGCGGCGCGTCCAAAAATCCTGCTGGGATGTAGCGACATTACTTCCCTGCTCACGGCAATCCATGATCGCACCGGATTGATAGGCTTTCACGGCCCCATGGTGGCCAAAGACATTGCCGACGGAACATTCGATGAAGCAAGTTGGCAAAGCGCGCTGCAAGGCGCAGCCAACTGGCAGGTTCAGACCGCAGGCATTGAAGTGTTGCGCACCGGAAAAGCGGCTGGCCGTCTCTATGGCGGATGCCTCTCAATGTTGGTGGCTTCGCTGGGGACGCCGTTTGAAATTCAGACGGATGACGCTATCCTCTTTATAGAGGACATCAGCGAAAAGCCTTTTCGTATCGATCGCATGCTGGTACAACTGCGGCTGGCCGGCAAGCTGGAGAGAGTGCGTGGCTTTGTTTTCGGTGAGATGCTGGACTGCGCTCTGCCGAAGGGCGAAACGTACACTTTACAGGATGTCATTCTGCGCGTGCTCGCACCTTACAATGTGCCGGTCGTATATGGCCTCAGATCGGGGCACGTGACCAGCGGAAATATCACGCTGCCCATCGGCGTGCAAGCGGAGTTGGAGGCAGAAGGCGTGGACGTGAGGCTGAAGATCGTGGAAGCTTCCACGGTTACTACTGGCACATAATTTTCCCGCTCACGAAAGCGCTCAAATCCGTTAATCTTGAAACGTGGAACAACAGCACGTACACATCATTGGAATCTGCGGGACGGCCATGGCGTCGCTCGCGGGACTGCTCAAGCAACGCGGGTTCAAGGTCACCGGCTCAGACGCGGCGGCTTATCCGCCCATGTCGGACTTTCTAGCGTCCATCTCGATCCCGATCCTGCAGCCTTACTCCGAAGCCAACTTGAAGCCGCGCCCGGACATGGTAATTGTCGGCAACGCAATTTCGCGCGGCAATCCTGAGCTGGAATACGTTTTGGACGAGCGTATTTTCTTTCGCTCCATGCCGGACATTCTCTTTGATCTTTTTCTGCGCACGCGCCAGCCACTGGTCGTTGCGGGCACACACGGCAAGACCACGACTACCTCCATGCTGGCATGGATATTCAGGTCGACCGGAAAAGATCCGTCATTTCTAGTTGGCGGCATTGCAGAAAACTTTGGCAGCAGCTTCGCCCTGAAGCAGGGCAAGCATTTCATTATTGAGGGCGACGAATACGACACCGCGTTTTTTGATAAAGGCCCCAAGTTTCTGCACTATTTTCCTGAGTCTGTCATTCTTACGTCGGTCGAGTTCGACCACGCCGATATTTATGCCGACCTTGACGCCGTAAAGCTGGCATTCAAGCGGCTGGTGAACCTCGTCCCGCGCAAAGGCAGGATCATTGCCTATGACGCAAACCAGAATGTGGATGAATGCATCGCCAAAGCGCTTTGTCCGGTGGAACGGTACGGCATGAGGGAGGATTCGTTTTGGCGCATCACCAATCTTCAGTTTGAACCGGAGCGAACTACCTGGACCGTGCTGCGCGACGGAAAAGAGCCGGTGAACTTCGAATTTGCCCTGGCCGGTGAGTACAACGTGCTCAATGCCACCGCTGCCGCAGCTATGGCGGCAAACTATGGGATTGATCCGCCGCAGATTGTCGAGGCATTGAAGAGTTTCAAGAGCGTGAAGCGCCGCCTTGAAATCAAGGCGGAGATTGACGGCATTACTATCATTGACGATTTTGCGCACCATCCTACGGCCATCGCGGCCACGCTGAGCGCGCTGCGCGTGCGCTATCCGCAGGCGCGGCTCTGGGCGATCTTTGAACCGCGATCGAACACGCTGCGCAGACGCGTGCTGCAAAAAGAGCTGGTCAGCAGTTTGGCGGTGGCGGACCAGATCGTAATCACACCTATCTTCAAACCGGAAGCAGTGCCGGAGGATGAGCGGCTCACGACGTCCTCTGTAGTCAATGGCATCAAGAGGCTGGGCAAACCGGCGCGTGAGCTTGCCGATGCGGATGCCATTGTTGCAGAGGTGGCTTCGGAGCTGCAAAGTGGAGATGTAGTTGCCATCCTTTCTAACGGCGGCTTTGGCGGAATCTATGAAAAGCTGCCAAAGCGTCTGGAAGAACTGCGCGGCGTGCAACGTACATGACCAGCCGCGCGGTGGCATTTGTCCGAACATTGTTGGCGCTGATCTTCTGGATTCTATTTATTCCTCCCGCCGCTCTCATCGCCTTTCCCTGGACTCTTATCACCGGCAAAGTCGATTTCCTCTACTGGCTTGGCATGTGGCTGGCTTTCTCCGGTCCACGAGTTGCCGGCGTAAAGGTAACGCTGGTAGGCCTGGACAAGATCGATCCCGCCGGAACTTACATCTTTATGTCGAACCATGTTTCCAATCTCGATCCGCCTATCCTTGTTCCGCTGATCCCCGGTCGCACATCCGTGCTGGCGAAAAAAGAAATATGGAAGATTCCAATTGTGAACAAGGCACTGGACCTGGCGGAGATTGTGCCGGTGGAGCGCAGCAATCGCGATTCGGCTATCAGCAGCATCCGCCGCGCGGGTGAGGTGATGAAGCACCACATCAACATGACCATCTTCCCTGAAGGTACGCGCTCGCCCGACGGACGCTTGATGCCGTTCAAGAAAGGGCCGTTTCATCTGGCGGCTGAGACAGGCTTTCCCATTGTGCCCGTCACGATCTTGGGCACCTACGAACTGATGCCCAAAGGAACGTCTTTAATCAAAGGTGGCACGGCGACACTGGTGTTTCATCCGCCGATTGATCCGAAACAGTTTGCTTCGCGGGAAGAATTGGTTGAGGCCACGTGGAACGCGATCAACAGTGCGTTGCCGCCGGAACGACGCTAAAATAGAGCTAATTTTTTGCCGATTCATATTAATGCGCTACTTGGCTCGTA
>JASLFF010000390.1 GCA_030150795.1 Terriglobales bacterium
CCAGGGTGATACCCCGCCGGCATGGCACCGGCCGGAAGTGGATAGTTCATACGCCTTCATCTCGCAATCCGCCCTCGCCTTTGAGGCTGATCTGTATCGCGCACTGGTCGATGTGCCATCGGAAGCCATGCCGCCGGAGCATGTTGCATTGTTGCAGGAATTTGAATATCTCTACCAGGAACTGGAAGAATTCCGCCACTTTGACCAGATTATCGATTCAGGAATCGTGCAGCGCGTGCGCGAATTGAAACTGTCGCTGAGCAAATCGTTTTATCATCCCGATTCTCTGGCTACTCTGGCCGTATGGAATGACGTTTTTGGCCGCAAGTTCGATGAGCTCTTCCATGACGCGGCCATGCAGATTAAGACATTTGCTGACACCGTGCAGAAAGAAGGCGGCAGCCTGCTTTCCAAAGTTGAAGGCGATATTACCGTAAAAAATCTGAGTGAAGTGGAAACCGCTGAGATTCTGAAAGAAGATTACCAGTCCGCACAGGACGAATTCCGCAAGGTTTCCCGCTATAAGAAGGCCGTGGATAGCAAACGTCCGGTCAGAATGTCGCCGGTCGGAGCGCCGCGACCCGCGACTCGTTCAGCCCAGGAAGCGGCGCCCCCGCCGCGTCCCACAATTCCACAGGCGAACACCGTGACGCAGAGACCGGCCCCCGCCGCAACAACTTTTCAGTCATCGCAAGCGCCTCATGCTATGGGCTCGCCGGGGAACTCCGGTAAAAACTTGAATACTGAAGTGCTGGCGGTTGCGCCATCGCAAGCTGTGCACAACGCGGTACAGGAAGGCAAAATCCAGAGTGCGCGGCAGATTATCCGTGAACACGTGCGTGCTTCAGATCCCAAGCTGGCCCATATCTTCCCGGTAAAGAATTCAAAGATCACGCTGTCCCTGGCTGAGGTGGAATCCTTCAAGGCAGATTATCAAACGGAAAAAAGCTTCCGCGCCGATTATGCCAACGTGATGATGACGATTGTGGCCTATCTTGCGCGCATGGTTATTGAAGTGGATGAATACAACCACAAGGCAAGTTCGGCATATTTGTGGAAGCCGCACGCGGATGCACTCGGCTATCTGGTGAGCACGTTGGAGCGGTTGAGTATGGAAGCTGAGCAGGTAATCTCCGTGGCCCGTTCCCGCGGTCTTGCGGAAAAGGCTGACAGTCTTGCGGCCTCACTCGATAAGCTGCGCGAGTACGGCAAGACGGTGTCGCAAACTTTGCAGTCAGCAAATCATCCGCAATAAATATTTGATCGATATTTCGATTGCTGGTGCAGCGCATCGGCACAGCACTCTCAAAAATAAAGAATCGCTATCCCGGCATCCGCTGAGTGATCACGCGCAATTGGGGGCCGTTCTCGATTCGCCCAGAGCGTGCGAGCAGGTGGGACTCTTTTCTTAAGACGGATTTATCGTTACGGAAAAAGAACCCTATCTTCTGGGGGGATTATCTTTCGCGCTGTAATCCATTCCGGAGTAAGGCTCAGTTTTGGCAGTCTGGTGGGCACTGGCTGCGGTCGTGCGCTTTTTCTTGGCTGCAGGCTTCGTTACGCCCAGCGCGATATCAGCCAGTTCCAGAAAGCGGCTGCTGTTGGGCGCGCCACCAGGACGGTTTTCCCAAGCGCGTTCGCCAGCCGGCCCCTTCAGGCTATATCGCGGCGCTATCCAGAGGTCTTTGGAAACCTCAGACTGCTTGTCTGATTTTTTGGGCATGTGCTGCACTGATTATCGCCGCTTAACAGGCCTTTTTCAACGAAAAAAGCTAAGTTTTCAGGCGTTTTGGCTTGTCCTTTTAAGCCGCTTGGATTAAGTACTACGCATCCAATGTCCCGTAATGGAATCGCTGCTCCTCCCGAAACGCCAGTAATGACACATGCCCAAATTAAGTGACGCGGTTGATAACGTATTCAGCGAAGCACGAATGCTGCTGCTTGGCGGCCAGGTGCTGCTGGGCTTCAGCTTTCGTATCTGCTTTGAACAAAAGTTTGAACAGATTGCCCGTCCCGCCCAATTGGCGGAAATGCTCGGCCTCAGCGTCATGACAGCGGCGTTGGGCTGGCTCATCTGGCCAGCGGCGTTTCATCAGATCAAAGAAAAAGGCCGGATGACGGCCTCTATTCACGCCTTTACCACCACTGTCCTTGACTGGGCTCTGTTGCCTTTTGCTGTGGGGCTGGCCCTTACGCTTTACACGGTTGCCACCGCGCTTGAGTTGCATTATGCGTCCCTAATAGGAGCGGCAGCCGGAGTTTTTGCCGCTGCAATGTGGTATGGCTGGTCACGAGCAGGCCGGAAGCCGGACGCAACGCAGAAGGTACAGAAAGAGTTGGAGCAGCAGGAACAGAAGTACCGCGACAAACCTGATCTTTCCGATCGCATTAAGAAAGTCCTACTGGAATGCCGCATGGCATTGCCCGGCGCTCAGGCCTTTCTGGGATTTCAGTTTGCGATCGTCTTCGCCCAGGGCTTTGAATCCGTGCCCCGATCATGGCAGATAATCCATTTTATAAGCCTGCTGGCAACCATCATCGCGACCGTGCTGCTCATTACGCCTGCCGCCTACCATCGCATCCATGAAGCAGGTGAAGATACGGAGCACTTTCACAAAGTTGCAGGCCGCCTGTTGCTTGCGGCATTGGTATTTCTGGGGCCGGGCATGGCGGGTGACCTGTTTCTGGTAATTGCCAAAGTCACGCAATCTCCCGGCGTGGCTAGCACAGCCGCCGGACTTATGTTGCTGGCGTTCTACGGGTTATGGTTTGGCGTTAGCGCCTGGCGAAGAAAGTAATACCCATTTATCGACCGGCAAGCGCTCCAACCCGTGTGGCAAGCTCCTGCGGCACATCAGCAAGCACTTCCAGCCAGGAATCGGCATCTTCAAGCACCCTGCCGCTGGATACCGTGTAAAGCTCCAGCAGTTTGGCGTCGCGGCAACTTTCGCGGATTAGCCCTGCTATGCGCTGCTTGATTTTGGGAGAGACCGTCTGGCCCACAACAGCAACATCGAACTTATTTTGCTGGCAGGCCGTGATCAAACTGGCTTCGTCCAGTGCGGAAACCACCACATGGCCTGCGCGCTCCAGGATGAGTTGCCTGGTCCGAACGACCGAGGGATCGAGACCGGTGCATAGAACCAGCGCCATGCAGGTGGGGCCTTTCTTATGAAATTGGCAGTGAGGAGCGAGGAGATACTACCATTGGAGCTGCTTTAAAATCCATAAGTAAAACGAATTGAAGCTAAAGATTTTCCCAAAAAGGAGCAACTCAAATTTCCGGAAAAAGGATTCTCATTATGAGTCTTGCTGACCTCCAAAACGGGACGCTGCCAGCACATTGAGCACCGCGATGATATCCTTGCCACATTCCAAAATGCCCTGGGGAGGACCAGCTAGCCGCCATGAGAAACCCATTCCTTCTGTTTACCGCCATATTTATCGTGAGTGTTGCCTCGATTGCGCAAGCCCAGCAACAGTCTCCTTCCAGCGCAACGGAAAGTAAGGCGATTGCAGCCATCGAAGCCAGCGGCGGTGCTTCCACAAAGGAAGCATCTTTTAACGGCACAACCTGGTGGAACTACGTAAGGATCCTGGCCGCCGATAACATGGAAGGCCGCGAGACCGGTAGCCCCGGCCTGCGTAAAGCGCAGGAGTTCGTGGTTGAACAGCTAAAACGCGCTGGACTTGAGCCGGTAGGCTCCGGATCGTATTACCAGCCGGTCCGTTTTGAGTCGAGACAAATCGTCGAGAAAGAATCCAGCCTGGCGTTGGTGCACAACGGCCAAGTCGAGCCGCTTACGCTGGGAGATGACGCCATCTTCAGCACACGGGTGGACCTCGCGCCCTCGGTAGATGCGCCGCTTGTCTTTGCCGGTTATGGACTCACCGTACCCGAGTTGGGCCACGACGATCTTTCCGGGCTGGATTTAAGAGACAAGGTGGTTGTAATTTTTCCCGGCGCTCCAGCAAACATTCCCGGGGCGTTGGCTTCGCACTATCAATCTGCCGGTGAGCGATGGAAGGTCCTCCGCAAGGCTGGCGTCGTGGGCGTGATTACCATTCTCAATCCAGCGTCCATGGACATCCCCTGGTCACGCATCTCGGCCAACCGCGCACATCCCAGCATGGCGCTGAAAGGCGCTGAGTTCGACGAAACCAATGGCGAGGATCTGGCGGTAACTTTCAATCCCGAAAAAGCGCAAAAGCTTTTTGAAGGTTCCGGACATACCTTGCAGGAACTCATCGATCTGGTAAAAGACCGCAAGCCGCTGCCTCACTTCCCTCTTGTGCCAACCATTCGCGCCAAGGCCTCCGTTAACAAGAAGACGGTGGATTCGGCCAATCTGGTGGCGGAGCTTCCCGGCAGCGATCCTAAATTGAAGAATGAGTACGTTGTGCTCTCCGCGCATCTTGACCATCTAGGCATCGGAGAGCCTATCAATGGCGACCGCATTTATAACGGCGCAATGGACAACGCTTCCGGCAGCGCCGTGCTGCTTGACCTGATTGCGTCACTGAAAAAATCACCGAAGAAACTGAGGCGCTCCCTGCTTTTTGTGTTTGTCACCGGCGAAGAGAAAGGTTTGCTGGGATCGCGTTATTTCACCACCCATCCCACGGTAAAGCCTGGTTCGATGATCGCCAACATCAATATCGACATGTTTCTTCCTATTGTGCCGTTGAAGGTTTTGACGGTATACGGATTGGCCGAATCAGATATGGGTGACATGGCGCGTGACGTCGCGCAGTCACTGGGCGTGCAGGTGCAAGCCGACCCCGAGCCGCAACGCAATGCTTTTATCCGAAGCGATCAATACAACTTTATCCGCCATGGTGTGCCGGCGCTGGCGATGGGCGTGGGATTTGAGAAGGGATCGCCGCAACAGGAAATCTTTAAGAACTGGCGGACGCAGCGCTACCACGCACCCTCTGATGATTTGGACCAACCGGTGGACTTGGCTGCGGCCGCTAAATATGAAGACATTATCCAGGGACTGATGGTACGCCTTGCCGACAGCGCAGGCCGCCCGCAATGGAAGCCCGACAGCTTTTTTCGACGCTATGCCCCAATGGCCTCTGGGCTGTATTGAGGCAAAAACAAGCCCCGCCTATACCGAGGCAGGGCTAGAAGTAGTGCTCATCTTGCTGGAACTTTCGGACATTGGCCGTGGAACCACAAGAGGACGTTCCACTTATGCTCTTAGCATTAAATTACTTACAAAAGCTGCCGACTCCAATGCTGGACAATGCTAAACAAAGATCGACGCGTCCATGTCCCATCTGTTGCACGGCGACTGCGCGGGTAATTGCATTTGCCACATCGCCCACTTTGTAGGTAGGCCGCGCCTGCAATACCAGCGCCGCTTCTCCGGCAACCAGCGGCGTACTGAATGATGTGCCCCAGCCTGCGGCATAGTTTCCGCCCGGATAAGTAGTGATTACGCCTTCACCGGGAGCCGCAATGAACACTGAGTTGGTGCCAAAATTCGTGAAACTGCTCTTCACGTCAGAATTGCTGGTAGATCCCACTCCAATTACACTGTTGTAGGCCGAGGGATAAACCAGGACCTGTCCGCCATCATTCCCTGAAGATGCCACTACTATTACATTCTTACTGAGCGCGTACTGAATGGCGTTCTGCAGCGCAGGCGAGCTCTGAGCAATCTCAAAACTCATGCTGATAACGTTGGCTCCGTTGTCCGCGGCGTAATAGATCGCACGCACGATGTTGAAGAGATCGGAGCTTCCGTCGCCGGCAAAAGCTTTCAATGACATGATGTGCGCGTTCGGCGCAACCAGGTGAATCAGCCCTGCCGTCATGGTCCCATGACCAAACTCTCCGGGAGGTCCATCCAGAATGCTGGTGCTCGATTGGTTCAAGATGGCCAACGTTGAGCTGTTCATCTGTACAAGATTCTGGCCATCCAGAATGCTGGTGGAAGACTGCGCCAATGCAGCGGCCATTGCCGGGGTCAGATCTACCAACTCAGAGGGATCGGCAACATTTGCGATGAAATTGAAACCCGGAACAAGGGCAGACTGCAGTGCCGGATGGGAAGTATCAACGCCCGTATCGATGACTGCGACTGTGATGCCTGTGCCGGTGAGACCGGAGGCCGCCTGCAAGTCACCCTGGCGGATGATGGCTGTCGCGGGCTGGACCACATAATTGCTGGCGACAGGTGACCCAAAGTAATTCACCACCGTGCGTCCCGGAAGTCCATCCAGAATCGACGTTGAAGATTGGGTCAGGTTGGCCACCGTTGCTCCGGACAACTCGGGCACACCAAGAGCGCGATTACGCTCAAAACTTTGCACTGACTTGTCAGTGGAAATACTGGGATCAACGGAGGAAGTTGAAACCAGAAAAACACCGTGTGAAGAGCCTTGAGTCAGTTGCGTGAGACCGTGCTGGCCGCAGACGTCCTGCACTTTGTCAGGCGAGGTCACCAGGACGTAGTTGTCCTGCGCCCAGAGCGAGAGTCCCATCAATAGAAACAAGCCACTACAGACTTTTGCAAGCACCCTGAATCTGTTGCTCATACTTAAGTTGTCCTCTTCAAGCTTTTCTTGCTGAGCCTGGGGAGGGCTCCCTTCAGTTAATCCGTCGAACTTGCGAAAAGTATAGCCAGAGTAGCTCGAAGGGATGTGAAGGAATTTCTTTGGGCGACACCATAAAACGAAGCAAAGACGAATTAAAAGACACGGGCTAAATTGGGTTGGAATTTACAAAATATAGTTTAAATTATTGATAAATAAGTACTTAATTTATAATTATTAACGAACCAGGAAGGCGTCAATCATCGGGCTGATGTGCATAAGCTTTTATCAAGAAAACGTGCGAGGAGGGCTAAAAAATAGGGAAATTCTTAGACTTACTAATAAACTTCAGGTGATCTGAGGAAGTGTTGTGGGGCAAAAGGGATTATTTACTGCTGCCGCTTGT
>JASLFF010000410.1 GCA_030150795.1 Terriglobales bacterium
GCCAACTGGTGGAAGTATTGCGTGACAACGCGCACGCGCTGCCACCACTCACCACAACTCTGGCGCGCCGCATGATGGAAAATACTCGCATCCTGCAGGCGCTGAAAGGCGTTCGCGGACGCAAGCCGGTTGACCTGGAAAAACTGGAAGAGCTGCTGGTGCGCTTCAGTGAGCTGGTAGTGGAAAATCCGCGCATTGCCGAAATTGAAATCAATCCGCTGTTGGCCAGCGAGCAGGGATTCATCGCGCTGGATGCGAGAGTAATCCTGCATCCGGTGACGATGCTCGATGCGGAACTGCCGCGGCCGGCGATTCGTCCTTATCCAAGCCAGTACATCTCCAATTGGCGATCGCATGACGGCACCAGTTTCACACTGCGTCCGATCCGCCCCGATGATGAGCCCCTGATGGTGGACTTCCATCACCAGCTCTCTGAAACCAGCGTTTATATGCGTTACTTCCTGCCATTGAAGCTGGATTTCCGCGTGTCCCATGAGCGGCTTTTCACCAAGTGCTTTATTGACTACGAGCGCGAGATCGGGCTGGTGGCGGAATACACGGACGAAAAAGGCTCGCGGCGGATCGCCGGAATTGCGCGGCTGATCCGAAAGCACTCTGACAATAGTGCCGAAGTGGCGTTCCTGATTGCGGACAAATTCCAGAACCGTGGACTAGGCACGCACATGCTGGATACGACAATCCAGATCGCGCGCAAGGAAGGGATTGCAACGCTGGAAGGCGCGACTCTTTCCGACAATTTCAACATGAAAGATATGTTCATCAAAGCGGGCTTTCGCTTTGCGCCTCCGGAAGACGGGGTAGCCACGGCGGAACTGCACTTGAAATAATCGCTGACCAAACGCCCATTTAGGCATATTGTTGAGCAATCCGCTGCGGTGCAGGGGGTGTGAGTAAAATCACATCCGCTCTTCCGCTGAAAGCGCATACTGGAACCGGGATGGAGGCAGGATATGATCCGCTTACTGATCAATAACTGGTGGCTGCTGTTCCTGCGCGGTGTTCTTGCAATGGCGTTCGGCCTATTCATTTATGTGTTTCTGCCATTTTTGCCGGCCCCCGTTCTTCGGCAATTTGCATTCGCCGGTCTGGCTGTCATCTTTGCCGTGTTCGCTTTCGCCACCGGCGTTCTCACCATGGCAGCCGCGGTGCGTAGTGCGGCATCAGGCGGTTCCTCATGGCTATTGCTGACGGATGGCATCGCTGTAACCATTGGCGGCCTTGTGATTTTGCTCTCGCCTGGATTAACGCTGATACACGTGATTCAACTGATAGCAGCCGTTGCCTTGCTGGCAGGCGTCCTGGAACTTATTGCAGGCATTCACCTGCGCCGCCACGTCACTGACGAATGGCTCTTGATCAGTGGCGGCATCATCTCCCTGGCGTTCTCTACCGGACTGTTTCTCACTCGTGTGAACAGCGTAGCAGGCACCCTGACCTGGATTTCCCTGTATGCGCTTGCCAATGGCCTAGCGATGATAGGACTGGCATTGCGGCTGCGTACTTTAAAGAATTCCATCCACGCGCTGGCCGAATCCAAGCCGGTGGCACAAGCCGCCAGCCAATCCAAGCTGGGTTGAGGGTCACACGCCAAACAGGTTAGGCTGGGCCTTTTTGTAATTGTGTTCCTGCGCCCAGAGATTCAGCGAAACTGTCGCCAGTTCATCCACCACAGGAACTGCGTTGCCATTTTTGGAAAGATCGATCGACTTGATGTATGTATGGCACGTATCGCATGCGTCCACGCGAACGTAATCGAACTCCTGCGCGACGAACACCGGCAGATGTTCTTTGTTTTCTTCGGCACAATTAGGACACAAGACACGGCGGAAAAACCACTCCGTCCCACAAAGAGAACACAGCAGAAAGCGCTTGGCGCCGTCACCTTCAGGACGCAACACTGCTAGTTGCGGCCTGGATCCGCAAAAGGGACAGAGCGGCGGCGATGCTTCCGTGGCGGAAGTGCTCTTCTCCGCCAGAAATTCAGCGAACGGCTGAAGCAGCGCATTGGCGAAGAAGACGGATTCGGCGGAAAGCTCATGGCTTTCCACTTCATGCTGCCAGACAGCGCGCAGCAGTTCCAGGCGATCTTCAGGAGACGATGGTTCGAGCGTTGCGGCAGCGGCTTTCAGATCAGCGGAGCCGGCTTCTTTTACCAGCGCAAGCAACGCGGCAAAGTGGGGGACGAGCAGGGAAACGTCATGATCGTCGGATGAAGCCACCGATTCGTAGACGCTTTTTTGAAAGCGGACGAGGCGCTGATAGAACTTGAGCAGCTCAGTCACTGAAGACTGGTTTTGTAACAGCTCGCTCGTCCGCGCAATACGACGGTCCCAGGAAAACCCAGACATCAATTCCTTAATTCCTGCGGCCGGTAATCTTCTCATACTAGAGGCGGTGGTGCGTCCGCGCCCAGAGGGTGGACACGTGCCCTTCAACCATGGCTTTCACGCTGCCCGGAGTTACCCAGACACTCATGTAGACGTGGATGATGAAAGCGGCAATGGTGATCAGCGCCGTGGCTGAGTGAATAAAAACGGTGATTGGAAGCACCCAGTGGAGTTCACGTGGCATTTTTTCGGGAATCCACATTATGATTCCCGTGATGAGAAGAATAAAC
>JASLFF010000476.1 GCA_030150795.1 Terriglobales bacterium
CCTCAGCGTGCTTCACCGGAATAGTGATCCCTCGCTTCGCTCGGGACTTCGGGAAAACTAAGCACCGCTCTGAGACAGGTGCTGCCGCAACTCGTGTAACACGCGCGTGGCGGCTTCCTTAACCGGGCCTTCCGTAGAGAATCCGCCGGCACACTCATGTCCTCCGCCGCCGAACTTCTGCGCAATTTCCGATACGTTCACTGCTCCCTTGCTGCGGATGCTGACCCGGATGCGCTCATGCGCCACCTCGCGAAAGAAGATCGCTACCTCAACGCCTGCGATGCCCAGCGCATAGTTGACCAGGCCTTCGCAATCTTCGTCGAGCGCGCCAAAGCGCTCCATGTCCTGCCGCGTAACGGACATCCACGTTACCGCGCCATCGCGCTGCAGCGTTGAGAGGGCCGCGCCCAGCAGGCACATCTTGGACATGGGAGCGGAAAAATAGACGTTGTGGGCAATCTTGCCGGGATCAGCACCGTGCTCCACTAGATATTTTGCCAGCTCAAAAGTGCAGGCGTTCGTCGGCGAGTAGCAGAATGAACCTGTGTCTGTAAGCACAGCGGTATAAAGGCACGTCGCGATCTCCGGCGTCAGCTTGACTTGCGCGGCCTGGGCCAGACGGAAGATCAACTCCGCCGTAGCAACAGCGCTGGGATCGATCCAATTGATATCGGCAAAGGGCTTGGCGCTGATGTGGTGATCGATGCTGATCAAGAACTGGTTTTCCAGCCCTTGCAGCCGGGTGCGCTGCACGCTGTCACACTCCAGGATGATAGCGGCGTCATAATCGCCATTCGCTTTTATGGTGTGGCCAATGATCTCTGAATGCGGCAGCGGCTGATAGATGACCGGGACAGGATCGGCCAGGACAACATCGGCGCTCTTGCCCATTTTGCGCAGGATCTGGGCCAGCGCAAGGGTTGACCCAATGGCGTCACCATCTGGCCTCGCGTGCGAGGTAACCAAAAAGCGCCGGCGCTGTTGAATCTCCTGTAATACCTGTGCGAGCTGATCCATGGCCCCTATTTCTTCTTGCGTTTATTGATTCGGCCCAAAAGATCGTCAATTCTCGATCCGTACTCCTGTGATTTATCCAGCAAGAAATTCAGTTCCGGCACGTGGCGCACCCCCAGCCGGATCAGCAGCTCGCGCTTGATATACCCCTTGGCAGCGTTAATGGCCTTGATAGTCTGCTCCGATTCGCGCTCGTCGCCCGCAACCTCAATGTAAACCCGCGCACTCTTGCCGTCCGGCGCCAGCGCGATTTCGGTCACAGTGCATAACGCAATTCGCGGATCACCTAGTTCACCTTCAATAATTACGCCGATCTCTTCCTTCAGCGTCTCACCCACCCGCGCCCTGTGGTACGTCCTGCCCCGATGCTCCGGCATGTTATTTACATCCCTGCGAAAAACCTATGAGAATACCAGAGATGGTGCGCGGAAGGAATAGGGGAATTGTCAGATCGGGTGATCGCGCGTGATCGGGGGATCGGTTCATCCGGCCACTCGGGAACCGGTTCGTCCGGTTATCGGAATCAACCAGTCACTGACCAAAAGAAAAGACGCAACGATTTCCCAAATATGAAACCAAATACGCGGTACGCACGTACATGAAGTCCAGGGATCGCGCAGGTGTAGACTTAGTGTGATCCGTGGTTATCAGGAGAGCGTTGTGAGTGGAATGGTAACGACGATCACGCCGCAGATTCTTGTCGAAGAATGCGTTCGCTACGGCCTAAGCAAGAAGAAGTTGCTGGACGAAGTCGGCATATCTCAGGGCTGTCTCGACCATCCCGCCGGCAGTATTCCTCTTGATCTCGCGTGTGTTCTCTGGGACGCCGCGCTAAGGCTCACCAGAAAAGAGATGTTAGGGCTACACGCGGCGGAGAGAGTTCCCTTTGGAAAATATCGGCTGCTTGACTATATGTTTGCCGCGAATACTACGCCG
This sequence comes from Terriglobales bacterium, assembly GCA_030150795.1. The sequence goes on from JASLFF010000476.1 coordinate 1,951, forward strand.
AAACAGGCGTTGCTAGGTATCAGCCGCGCTTTTGGAATTATGAATACAGGCTTCACCATGTCATTTCGCCTGCATGCGGAGCAAGCCTATCTCGAGATGCACGGTCCAGGCAAGCTGCAGACCCTCCCCAGACCCTACATTGAATACATTCTGGCTATCTTTGTCATACGCCTACGCATTATCACGCAAGTAAACCTGAATCCCGCGGAGATCCATGTCACCCACGGGGAGACGCAGTTTGCGACCGAATATGAGCGACTCTTCGGGGCACGCGTCCGATTTCGCCAGACAGTAAACCGGCTGGTGTTTCCACGCCATTTAATGGAATTGCGGAATCCCTTTGCTGATCCTGAACTATGTGAATTGCTTGAGCTGTATGCACAACGGAGATTAATGCGTTTATCCGGCGGCAGACATACATGGGAGCAGGTTCGTGAAGCGCTGGTTTACAACTTGTTGAGTGGGAAGATAACTTTAACCGAACTCGCGGCGCAGCTGGCCATGAGTCCTCGCAGCCTGCAGCGTGAGATTGCCGGTAATGGCATGAACTTTCGCGCGTTGCTCGACCAAACGCGTCAAGAACGCGCATTGGCACTGCTTCAGGACGAAGACCTATCAATTGGCGAAATAGGGGCGAGACTGTGTTACTCAGACTTGAGCGCCTTTTCTCGGGCCTTTCAGCGTTGGACCGGACGGTCACCGCAACAATACAGGAAAAACGGGGCATAGAAGCGCCACAAGCTGGCTAGCTAGATCAGGAAAAACGCCTTCCATGTCATGCATGCTCTATGCCCCATTCATCAACCACAACCGATCCTCTCCTTACACCAAGTCCAAGCTGCTAGAAAACCTAGCCGCCGGTGAAGATCGGAAGACAAACTCAAATGACCGGGTGATGCAAATTTCCGTGTTTTGTCCTGGTCACTGGGGTGCTCCGCCGCCCGGCTTCAACGCGCTGTCTTCGGTATCCGCTGTGAAAGTATGTCCTGGCTGGCGCGCTTGCTCAACATGGCCTCCAAGCCGGCCAAAGCTGAATTTTATGCGGCTTGAATCCTCCAGTGTCCAGGGTTTCCATGTTGGTGACCGGCTGGCTTGCGTGCTGGCCGGCATCTTTGCAAGGAATACATCCCATGCCCACCGTCCTATGTCCGCGCCGGCCTCATCGCGCACTTTGGCCCGGTATCGGAACTGATTGCCAAAGCGATCAACCCTACGCGACTCCTCATATTTCAGGCTGATCGATTTGACGCCCATTTGTGGCAAGGTGTATAGCTCGTTGGCTTCAGACATACCGTTATGGTTTAAATCCAGCCAGAGGCGTAACTTGGAGAAAACTGCGTCTCGTTCATCAATCATCCCATCGCCATTGCCGCCATTTTCCGGCTTGTCGAATTCGGCGAGAGCCAGGAATCCGTTGGGATGATTAGACTGTGGTTGGGCAGTAAAATTCCCGAATAGCTCGGTGCCATTGTCAATGACGCCGTTGCCGTTGCGATCCAGGGCAAGCCATGCATCGTCAGAACCCGCCGCCGTCCAGGCCAACCGTTCCTTCACGCCGTCCCCATTGATATCAAAATCAACGCCTTCGGCGGCGCTGGTCAGGTGAAAACCGTCGCCGTTGAGGTCAATCAAGATTGGAGAATTTCCGCCCGAAACAAGGCAGCATTGCGAACCGCCATCATAGCCATAGTTGCACGTCCTGGGATCCTCCGGTGCAAATCCGCCATCAGGACAAGTATCAGGCGGTGGCGGCGGCGGTGGTTCTGGAGTTGGCGTTGGCGATGGAGTTGGTGTGGGGGTTGGGGTACCTGGCAATACGGTTAAAGAGACATTTGAGGTGGTTGAAGTGGGACTCAGCGCACAAGTCGGCGACGGTGGAGCTACGCCGGTCAGGACGAATTGCTCAGCGAGCGTTCCGGAACCGGTATTAGGATTGGGATCTCCCAAGACTGGCATAGTGAGGTCAACACTCGATAGAGTGCCACGTCCACCGCCCGTGAGCGGCACCGTAGCAGTGCGGGGAGATATGGTGAAATTCTGGACGCCACTGGGAATAATGCTGTCCTGAATCTCGATTACTGCTGAGCAGTTCTTCACTCCAACTCCGGTTTGAATTGTCACGGACAGTTGGGCTGAGTCCTCGTTGGCAAAGATGGTTGGCTTGCTCGGAAATGCGCCGCCAAGCTTGACGGTGTTATCCACCGTGGTTGGGATGGATAGCGGGCTTGGACTCGGTGATGGAGTCGGCATCGGATTGGGTTGGGTACCGGATACTACAGTAATGGAAACATTTGCGGTAGTCGCGGTAGAACTCATAGTACAAGTCAGCGA
>JASLFF010000483.1 GCA_030150795.1 Terriglobales bacterium
AAGTCGCTCCAGGAATGCCCGCCGGGACCGCGAAAAGTGATCTCAAAGCGACGGCTTCCCAACGCCTGATTGACATACGTGTCTGTGCCGGCGCCATCGATCACCAGCAGGGACTGGATGGCGTCGCGCCAGGTGGAAGCCGCGAACAGATGCCGCATGCCGCGAAGATTACCTTCACCTTCCTCACCCACGTTGCCGATGAAAAGGATGTTTGTGGCCGGTCTGAGCTGCGTTTTCTTTAATGCGTTGGCGACAGCCAGAAGCGCGGTGACACCAGCTGCGTTGTCACTGATCCCGGGACCGTAAAGCCGGTTGCCTTCTTCACGCGTTTGCAGCGCGGTGCCCTGAGGAAAAACGGTATCCAGATGCGCGCTGATGCCGATGAGGGGCCCAGACGCGCTATGGAGAAATCCAAGAACGTTGCCCAGATCGTCCCGCTGAACGTTTTCAAGACCCAGCGCGGTAAATCTTTGCAACAGCCATTCGCTGCGCGCGGCCTCGCCAAAGGGAGGAGCCGGGATTTCAGTAAGCTCGCGCTGCCAGCGGCGAAACTCCATCTCCTGATTGTGCAGATACGAAAAAGCAGCATGCACGCTCCGCATCTCCGCGATGCGAGCGATCTCGCGCTGTGCGGAAGTTCGCGAGGCGTCAGGAATCGGTGGGCGGGTAGCCATCTTGATCAACAACTACTATATAACCTTACGCTCAGCTGCCCGATGGGGCGAAAAAAGCGGCCCCCGCCAGGCCGCTTCTCTCAGACAATTTTCCTAGATGCTATTTCGGGGGCGGAGTAGTGCTGCCACCGGAGCTCTTCTTCCCCTTCTTCCCGCCCTTGTGGCTTTTCTTTGATTTAGATTTGGCCGGCGTCGTGGTGCTTTGCCCGGTGGCCTTCTTGCCAGGAGGCACCGGTTGCGGGTTCGAGGAACTCTTGTCGCCCCCGGTCTGCGCTAAAGAGAGGCCAGCGCTCAGGAGCAAGGTGATTACCAAGGTCGAAATCTTCTTCATTCGATTCTCCGTATCAGATTCTTATTGTGGGGACCCTGCTGCGTGTTAACCCTGGGCACGGATGATAGTTGTGGCCATCCCGACTGGCTGCTCCCAAGAAAAAAGCGGCCGCCATGGGCCGCTTTGATACATGCTGGTTGCAGAATGCTATTTCGGGGGCGTAGTGGTGGTCCCACCGGAGTTTTTCTTACTTTTTTTCCCGCCTTTATGGCTTTTTTTGCCGGACTTGGTGGTGGTGGGTTTCTTGCCTTCGGCCGGCTTGTCAGTGGATCCGCCGCCCGCCTGCGCGAATGACAGGCTCGCGCCCAGCAGGAGCGTAAACGCAATCGTAAGTAGCTTCTTCATTCGTCTCCTTCAGAGGTACGTCAAGTTTTGGAATCATTCAACTCTGCAAAGAATTGTTGGTTCAACATTTTAAGCAGAGAAGCCGGAAAAGGAAAGCTTTCTTGCGAAGGCGAAAAAAAAGCGGCCTGCGTGAGGCCGCCTGGGTAACGATGAATAACAATTTATTTGGGTGATGGGCTGGCGGCTGGGGCAGGCGTTGAAGTTGTATCTGTGCCCTTCGTATTTTTCTTGCTGGATTTCTTGCCGCTATGCTTGTGATGCTTTTTGGTGGTGGTAGATGTGCCGGTCTGGCTCTGATCGCCACTGGCGGGCGGATTCTGAGTTGCCTGAGCAAATGCCAGCGCACCGCCGAGTACCAGAGTGCACGCGATTGTGAATAGCTTCTTCATTCTTTCTCCTTTAAAGGGAAGTTCAGAGTGTTATCAGAAGAAACCCACGCCGCGGAAAATAGTTGCGTCAGGGGGAATCATGCTTCACGCTCTTAGCACGGCTAAGTGCCGGCTGAGGCCTTTTGGCAACACGCCAGGATTTCCTCTTCTGTAAGGCAGCGGTCTGAAGCTTTGGCCCGCTGGAAAATGCGGTCCACCAGCTCTTCAGAAGCGGTCATGCCTCTACGCTCCAGCCAGAAGATCACATTCGATTTGCCGGACATGGGGCCAATCTCAATGATCTGTTCCAGGCCGAAGTAGTGAGAGGGCACGCCGGAGTAGACGGAATTCGCCAATTCGATATCGCCCTTGCGAAATGCCTTAATAACGGCTGCAGCATGTACTCCCGTCGCTGTGCGGAAAGCATCTTCTCCCATCACCGGATAATTGCGCGGGATCGGCACGCCGGTCGCCTCAGAGACGGTAGTGCAATATTCCTTCAGCTTAGTCAGGTCCTGCTCCGCCCATGGAGAAACGCCCATCAGCTTCAGGTTCACCAGCATCTGGTCGATCTGGGTATTTCCCACTCGCTCACCGATGCCGAGCGCCGTGCCGTGAACGCAGTCCGCGCCCGCCGCCAGCGCTGCCAGAGAGTTGGCCACAGCCAGCCCGCGATCAGAGTGCCCATGCCAGTCGACCCGAATCTTCTGGCCGGAAGGCTTGACTATTTCGTCCAGCACAAAACGTATCAGCGCCTGTACGCCGCTTGGCGTCGCGTGGCCAACAGTATCGCAAATTACGATTGCCGTAGCGCCGCTGTTAATGGCCGTGGAATAAAGCCGCTTGACCGTCTCGGGATCGCAACGCGAAGTGTCTTCCGTTACGTACATCACTTCAAGGCCAAGTGACTTGGCATAGGTCACGGCTTTTTCAGTGGTCTGAAAGAGAAAGTCGTCTGTCCAGTTTTCCGTGAATCGACGAATGGGACTCGATCCGAGAAAGCATGCAACTTCAATCGGGACGCCGGCGCGCTGCGAAATTTCCGCCACCGGGCGAATATCATTTTCATGGGTGCGGGCAGCGCAGTTAGGCTTGATCTTCATCCGGCAGCTTGCGATTTCGCGCGCCAGCAACTCCACGTCCGCAACAGCGCGCGGGCCAGCGCCGGGCAAGCCGATATCGGCAAAGTCGATGCCCAGATCTTCCATCAGGTGCAGGATCTTGATTTTTTCTTCTATGTGCGGATCTTTTACTGAAGGGGATTGAAGGCCGTCGCGCAGTGACTCATCATCCAGCATGACCCGCTGTTTGGGTGCGAATTCGGTTCCGGGAAGCGAGTTCCAGTCGTAAATCAAATGAGAGTGTTTCAACATTACTTTGTTAGGCCCCACTGCCACATAACCGGATTTTACGCTTAAAGAAGCCGCCGACGAAGATAGGATTTTGTGCTTTTCACCCCTCCATGCAGACGTTTTATTAATCCTTTTGCGAACAGCAGTTCAATGAACCCGCCCATCTGTGCGCTGAAGGCGGGGCCGTATCCGTACCACCAGAGCTTTTTCATGCGCGGCATCAGGTCGGAGTCCACATACTTGGGCCAGACCATTTCTTCCAGGCCAAAGCGGCCGTGCGTGCGGCCGATTCCACTGGCCTTGATGCCGCCGTGCGGCGCTTCACTGATGCCAAAGCAGGTGAGCACATCATTTACCATCACGGTGCCGGCCTGGACGCGGCGCGCCAAAGCTTCACCGCGTTTGCGGTCGCTGGTAAAGATGCAGGCCGCCAAGCCATAGTCGGAATCATTGGCCAGAGCCACAGCTTCATCTTCTGTCTTGAAACTGCGCACCGGCAGCACCGGACCAAACGTTTCTTCGCGCATGATCTTCATCGAGTGGTCCACGTCTGCCAGGATGGTGGGCGCAAAAAAGTTTGCGCCAAGCTGCGCCAGCGGCTTGCCTCCGGCCAGCAGCCGCGCGCCGCGAGCAACGGCATCTTCCACATGCGCTTGCACGATACCGAGCTGGCGTTCATGGATCATCGGGCCTACGTCAACTCCTGGATCTGGACCGCAGGCGCCGGGGTCCCCGGCGTGTGCCGATTTTGCGTGCGTCGGGGTGGAGGTGCCCTCGCCTGCGCTGGAAACTCTTGAAGCTGAACCAATCCGAAGCTTGGCCGTCTTCTCAATGCACTTCTTCAGGAACGTTTCGTAGATCGACTCCTGCACGTAACAGCGCTCCACAGATAGACACGTTTGTCCGGCATTCATGAACGCGCCCCAAACCGCGGCACTGGCAGCCACGTCAATGTCGGCATCTTCCAGCACGATCATCGGGTCTTTGCCGCCAAGCTCCAGCACCACGGGCAGCAGTCGTGCTGCGGCGGCCTGGGCCACGCGTTTGCCAGTGGCCACGCTTCCGGTAAAAACAACTTTCTGCACGTTCGCCGCAAGCAGCGCCGCTCCGGCTGTGCCGTCACCGGTGATCACCTGGAGCAATTCAGGATCGAGGCCTGCGGCGCGCAAAAGTTTTTCCAGTTCCAGTGACGAGTACGGCGTAAATTCCGACGGCTTGAGAACAACGGCGTTACCGGTGAGCAGCGCGGTCAGCGTTTGTATCGACGGCAGGCTGAAGGGATAATTCCACGGACTGATGATGCCCACAACTCCGTAAGGCTCGCGCAGCAGCGTGCCGCGCTTGA
>JASLFF010000487.1 GCA_030150795.1 Terriglobales bacterium
ATGGCGCTGATTCGCGCGGCTACCACGGGATCATTGGGCACCGCGAACGGCAGACGATCGATAATCACGCAGCTTAACTGCTCTCCTTGCACATCAACGCCTTGCCAGAATGACGAAGTGGCAAACAGCACGGCATTTGGCGTGAGCCGAAATTCCTCCAGCAATGCGTTCTTGGGCGCTGAGCCCTGCAGTAGCATGGGGAATGGCAGTTCGCCGAGCAGCCGGTCATGGATGTCATTCATCTGCGCGTAGCTGGTAAATAAGCAGAAAGCCCGGCCCTGCGTGATATCCAGCAGGCGGCGGATCTTTTCCGCGGCGGCGCGTCCAAACTGCGTTGAACGCGGATCAGGCATGTCCGGCGGGACATAAAGTATCGCCTGCTTCGCGTAGTCAAAGTGCGACGTTACCACCATCTCACGCGCATGCTCCAGCCCCACGCGCTGGCGGACATAGTCAAAGTTGCCGCGATCAGGGTTGCCGGCCACGGCCAGGGTGGCCGACGTGAGCACGGCAGTTTCCAGATTTTCAAAAAGCGTTTGCTTAAGTATCTGCGAGACATCAATCGGCGTTGCCTGAAGAACAATATGCGTCTGCCCGCCGCGCGTGCGACGCCCTTCACCGCGGTACTCGATCCAGAAGACCGTGTTCTTGTCCGTTGACTCCAGAATGAACGCCAGTTGGGCCTGCAATTCTTGCGTGCGACGGGAAAAGCCAAAAACTTCTTCAGGCTTTTGCGGCAGCAGCTCAAGCTCAGCCAGCACACGGGCGAGCGACTGCATCACCGAGTCATAGTCGTCGCCATGCTTTTCCAGAAAGCCATCGCGGTCAGTGAATGCAGACCGGCCTTCTCCCAACGGCAGCAAACCAAAGAAGAATCGCGAACGCTCCCGCAGTTTGGCAAGCGCTTGAATTATTCCCGCAGAAATGGCCTTTTTCTGCTGCAGCGTGGCTTCAATGTCGCGAGCCAACTCTTCAAAGCGCAGATTGCTGACGCTCACGCCGAAGTAGCTTCCGGCAACGTCTTCAAGTTCATGCGCTTCGTCAAAGATCACGGCAGAAAAATCTGGAAGAACGCCGGCATCTGGGCCGCCCGACTGTCGGAGGGACAGATCGGCAAAGAAAAGATGATGGTTCACGATGATGATGTCGCTCTCCGCGGCGCGGCGATGCATCTCCGTGATAAAGCAGCGGTCCCACTGTTGGCACTTCTGTCCGGTACAGCGCTCCGTGCGCGCGTCAAGCTTCTGCCAGAGCTGCGCGGCTTCCGGAAGGCCCTTCAGTTCGGCGCGATCACCGCTCTCGGTTGTCTCTTCCCATTCAGCGATCTGCCGGTATTGCTCAATTTCCTGCAGGCCGCTCAGGACAGGCTGGCTCGTAAGATCGTAAAGTTTCTGCCGACAAAGATAGTTATTGCGCCCTTTCATATAGCAAACGCGCAGTTTGCCCAGATGTTGCTCAAGGAATGGGATATCCTTGAAGAAGAGCTGTTCCTGCAGGTTCTTGGTGCCGGTGGAAATAATCACGCGTTTGCCGCTGCGGATCACCGGCAGCAGGTAAGCCAGAGTCTTGCCCGTTCCCGTTCCAGCCTCGACGATCAGGTGCCGCTTCTCTGTCAATGCGCGCTCCACCGCTTCCGCCATCTGCAACTGGCCACGGCGGAATTCGTAATTCGGGTGCGCCTTGCTGAGCAGTCCTCCGGGGGCAAAGAACTCATGCAGCGTAGGCAGCCGGCGCGTGGGAACGGCGGCGGTTTCGGGCTGGTAGGAAGAGGCCATGGCGAGCGTGTTTTTATAATAGCTGGGATCGGCAATTATCGGTTAGCAATTGGCGCTCCAGCAGCCACAAAATTAGATTCGGACGCGGAGCAGTATTGTCAGAGACTAAAAGTAAATCTAAACCGCCCCTCGTAGCGATCGTTGGCCGGCCCAATGTGGGCAAGTCCACGCTTTTCAACCGGCTCACGGGATCGCGCCGCGCCATTGTGGGCGATGAACCCGGCATTACGCGCGACCGCCTTTATAGTGAAGTCAACTGGGACGGCCGTCTGCTGCGCATTGTCGACACAGGCGGGATTGTTCCGGACGACAAAGCCTTGATTCCCGCGGAGATATTTCGCCAGGCCAAGGTGGCGCTGGAAGAATCCAATGCGGTTGTGATGGTGGTGGACGCGCGCACGGAACTGGCGTCACCGGACATGGAGTTGGCCCGACTACTGCAGCGGCTGGGCAAACCGCTTTTTCTGGCAGTGAACAAAGTCGACTCCGCCAAGCAGGAAGCTGCAGCGCAGAACTTCAGGACGCTGGGTATCCGTGAAGTTTTTCCCATTGCCGCCGAACATGGTCTGGGAACCATGGAATTAATGGACGCGATCATGGAGGTTGTGCCGGTTGTGACAGCGCCAAATGAGCCGGAACGTGATCGCCACAGCGCAAAGAATTTGCCAACAGGAGACGTCGAGGAAGAATCTCCAGCAGAAGCTTCCGAGCTTGAGGCTTCCGAAGAAGAGAAAAAAGAAACAAAGGTAGCGATCATAGGCCATCCGAACGTGGGCAAATCCACATTGCTCAACATACTCACTGGCAGTTCGCGCGCTATCGTTTCACCTGTTGCAGGCACCACGCGTGATGCCATCGATGAGCTGATTGAAAAGGACGACCACACCTATAGATTTATTGACACTGCTGGAATCCGCCGCAAAGGCAAAACACACTTGATGGCGGAAAAACTTTCCGTGGTGATGGCGCGCAAACACCTTGAGGCTGCTGATGTCGCGCTGCTGGTGATTGACGCCGTGGAAGGTGTGACTGGCCTGGACGCTACTATCGGCGGATACGCGCATGAAAGCGGCAGATCAGTGATCGTGATTGTGAACAAATGGGACCTGGTGGGACCTGGACGCAAAGATGGCAAGCCCCCTGCCGATCGCGATCTATACGAAAAACAGGCGCGGCGCGCCTTGAAGTTTCTGGACTATGCGCCCATGGTGTTTGTCTCTGCCGCCGCCGGCAAGAACATTGACAAGATTTTCCGCGCCCTGGAATTAGTGGCCAAAGAGAGGCGCAAGCGCATCGGCACTTCCCAGATGAACAAATTCCTGGAGTCAGTGGACTTTACCCGCGCCTCAGTGCCGCACCGCCAGCAGGTAAAGATCTTTTACATGACGCAGGCTTACTCTTCCCCGCCGACCTTCATCCTTTTTACTGATAAAGACGTGAAGCTGCACTTTTCCTACGAACGGTTTCTACAGAACCAGATTCGCCAGAAATTTGGCTTCGTAGGCACGCCCATCTGGATCAAAAATCGCCCCAGAACGAAAGTTGAACTGGGGCCGAAGAAGAAATCAAAACGCCGGTAAAGCGAGGATCGTGTTTTGTTTGGGCCCCTTAAGGGGTCCTACACGCTGAATACCTGTGCGTTAACTATTGCCTTTGCGGAATCGGTTGAGTGCCGGCTATAGGGGAGACCGGCGTGGGCGGAATAGGCTGCGGCGAAAGCAGCACTGCCAGCTTGGGATAACGTCCGCCAAAGAAGTAAAGCGCATACGACGTAAAGAACACAGAGATAGGCGCAGTCAGAATCAGCAGCAGGCAAATAAACCCGGCAGCGGCCAGCAGGACGGCAACGCAAAAGATAATGATCCCAAACACTGCGCCGATGGCCTTGAACGCCAATACTCCAAGGACCGCTAGAATGCCAACTGGAATACCAATCACGATCACTGCAGGAAGTATGGCGATGACAAAAGTGATGGTAAGGGCGATGGAGCTTCCAATCGCGCAAAGCAGCTTCATTCCCATGTAGCCGGCCCAAGCTCCGGGCTCAGAAGCTGCCACGCGCCACACCGCGGACCATGCATCGCCAACAGAAAGATCATCGAGCGCCATCACTGGCATCACAAAATCCTTGGCCAGCGTGGAGACGATTGCGAAAGCGATGCCGACGACGAGAGCGCCCAGCGCCACGGAGGCAATCATCGCAAAGAAAATGGGCAGAGAGTTGTCACCGCTGAAAATGCCGCTCTTGTATGCCTTCCACAAGGGCACGCCCACAATCAGGAACAGCGCTCCCCACGTGACAAGTTTGAATATGAGCCAGAACCCGAAATAACGATTGGCTTGAGATTCATATTTCCGCCATCCGCGCCCGATGTCCGGCTGTCCTGTAACGACCGAATCAAACAAGATGAAACGAAAGCGGCAAAACAGGTAAAGGAAGATAAGCGCGAAGACAATAATCACGCCAATAACGATCACAATAACATGGAAATAATCTGCGAGATGAATGGAGCGGATTGCACGAAAAATGTCTTCCGCATTGGGAGGAATGTCGTTATGTGGCACATTGCGGGGAATAGCTGGAGCGCGAAAATTAGAACCACTGCCGGAGACAATTGCGCCACCACCGAGCAATCCGATCAGGCCCATTTTTAACCATGTGCCCAGACGGAATGGGCGGAACAGCATTGCGCGCACCCGCGCAAATGCCGGCCCAAACGAATCAATGGCGGATAGACGGTTCATAAGTCTCCGCAGGAGCCTGCGTGCCTGCCGCAGCACTCTTCTGCCACGATGCTAGACTCTCCAGCGCTTTTTCACAAACCATCTTGTGACGCTGCTTCTTGTCGCGTACGCGGCGTCGCGTGGCTTCATCCAGTTGCGGCAGCAGATCAAACGTGATGTTGGCGGGCTGAAAGTTCTTGCTTTCCGCGTGGCAGATGTAATGCACCAGCGAGCCCAACGCAGTTTCGCGTGGGGGTGGAATGGCCGGCACTCCCTGGGCGATGCGCGCCACATGAATGCCCGCCAGCATCCCCATGGCAATGGATTCGGTGTAGCCCTCAACGCCGGAAATCTGTCCGGCAAAAAAGATACTGGGATGCTGCTTGAGGTTGAGCAGCTCTGTGAGCAGCGTGGGAGCGTTGATGTATGTATTGCGATGAATCTGTCCGTAGCGGATGAACTTTGCATTTTCAAGGCCGGGAATCAGCCGGAGCACGCGCGCCTGGTCGCCGAACTTCAGATGGTTTTGAAAGCCGACCAGATTGTAAGAGTCGGCGCGCAGGTTTTCCTGCCGCAACTGCACCACCGCATAAGGCCACTTGCCAGTACGAGGATCGTCCAACCCGACCGGCTTCATAGGCCCAAAGCGCAGGGTGTCAGGTCCGCGACGCGCAATCTCTTCAATCGGCAGGCAGCCTTCAAAATAATTCAGGTTCTCCCAGTCATGCCCTTCCACCATTTCAGCCGAGGTGAGCGCGTCAATGAATCGGTCATACTCTTCTTTGGTAAACGGGCAATTGATGTAATCTGCCGTGCCTTTGCCGTACCGCGCCGCCATGTAGACCTTGCTCATGTCAATGGAGTCGGCTTCAACGATAGGGCTGATGGAATCGTAAAAAAATAAATGATCGCTGCCGGAAAGCCGCGCAATCTCAAGTGAAAGCGCATCTGATGTCAGCGGACCAGTGGCGACGATGGTGAGGCCATCGGCTTCATGGATACGCGCAACTTCCTGGCGGATGATCTTGATTTTAGGCTCAGCCGAGACTGCTTCTGTGACTTTGGCCGCGAAGGTTTCTCGATCGACGGCCAAAGCGTGTCCGGCAGGAACGCTTGTCTCTTTGGCGATGCGCAGCAGAAGCGAATCCACGCGCCGCATTTCTTCTTTCAGTAGCCAGGGTGCGGTGTTCTCACTTTCTGACTTCAACGAATTCGAGCAGACAAGCTCGGCAAACTTGGCCGTCTGGTGCGCGGGAGTGGATTTAACCGGCCGCATCTCATACAGCTCGACCTCGACTCCGCGGCGCGCACATTGCCACGCGGCTTCACAGCCAGCCAGTCCGGCGCCGATGATCTTGATTTTGGTTGTCACAGATGCGGTCTCCAAAATTTCATCGCTATCGCGATGAACGTCTGCCTAAAGGCCCGCGATTCGCAAGCGAATCGCTAGACGCTGACACCGGCAAGCCGCTGCAGCGGCTCGCCGCGCAGCAGCATGGTCTCCCATTCACCTAATAGCTCCGCTCCGAGCGATTCATAAAACTTCAATGCAGGCTCGTTCCATTCCAATACCATCCAGCGCAGGCCGTAGCAGCTTTCTTCCAGGGCAATCTGGGCCAGGCGCTGGAGAAGCGCTTTACCAATGCCTTTCCCGCGCATCTCTACGCGCACAAAGAGATCTTCAAGATAGAGTCCGGCATGGCCGCGCCACGTGGAATAGTTGTAATGAAAAAGCGCGAAGCCTGCGGGTTTACTGTCCCATTCAGCAATCAGGCAACGATATTTCGGCTCTGAACCAAAGCCGTCGCGAATGAGGTCTTCCTCTGTCGCGATCACTGCATTCGGTTCGCGCTCATACTCCGCAAGGCGGTGGATAAAATCGAGAATGAGGGACACATCGTGGGCAGTGGCTTTGCGAATGGAAAGCATTATTTAGAAGTTACCGCAAAGGGCACAGAGGGCGCAAAGAGCGGTACTTAGTATTTGGTATTTAGCCGCATGTCCGCGTTTGTGTTGTGAAGAGCCGAACTTCCAATTTCCCCGAACGAATTTCTTTCACGCGGTGGCTTTAAACTCGGCCAGCGCCGCGTCCTCAGCCGCGTAGTCGAACTGCGCGAGTGGCGTTGCCGGTGGGTTTGCTCGCTCCCACGCGATGGTGCGGCGAATGGCTTCT
>JASLFF010000501.1 GCA_030150795.1 Terriglobales bacterium
TTTTCCTGCTGCATGGCTTTGTACATGTCGCCCATGGCGCGCATGCGGGCCAGGCGCATGACCTCGGCGAAGCGCGGGTCGCGTTCGACGCCCGATTTTCTTGCCGCTTCATAGTTCAGCAAGGTAGTTGCGTATCCCTCAGCCACGGCCCGACGCTGCATTGGCAGCAAAGGTGCTCCGATAGCATTGAGGCCATTCATCACGCCGTCAAATTGCTGTTTGCTGACCACTGTGGCGCAGTTGGAACTCTTGCTCTTTGTGGTTGCGGCGCCGGTGCACAATCCATGAATCGTGATCACGGGATCGCTGGGCGCAAGCTCAACGAGTGGGGCGGCCGTCGCAGCCGGAATTGCGTCCCTGTGTGCGGCTGTGGGTGAAGAATCCGCCGCTGGTGTAGCTTGGGTTGTTGATGGAGCCTGCATTGGGGCCATAAACATGGCCAGAAGTGCAGTCAAGAAAAAGCCATACATATTTAGAAATACCTTTCCGCGCAAAAGACTTGATGAATTTCGGCCATCGTACCACAGGTTTTAGGCGGAATAGCTTAGAACTGATTCTTAAGATCCGACCATCGATTGCAGATGCCGAAAAGGAGAAACACCCATGAAAATGGGCGAAACGGGGTAGAAAGTGAAATCGATGCATCCGCACATTAAAAATTTTAATGTGCGCTTAATGTTGCTTTAACTCCCCAAGTTCATTTTCATATTGCGCGAGTAAGTGATTGCACGTACGATTCGCGCTCTGGAACAGTGGTGATATTGCGGGCCGCTGCGCTGGATGGGTATCCAGTATTTCCTACCAAATCGACGGTAAATCGGGCACGGCGCTAGTTGGTAGCTGAACGCGAGGTTGGCGTTGGGCTGCTTTTTGTCTATTTACCCAACTCCAGTCTCAAACGATAACTCAGCACCACAAAGGTTAGGCTGGCAGCGGTCCTTGCTCTGATTTACGTTCTCTCTGGCCTCCGTCTTTCTTTCCTTTGTTGCAAAACAAAACCGGCACACGGTTGCGGCCTATTTGCAGCTGTGCGTCCCCGAGAACGCCCATGAGAAGGCATACGCGGATGCTAGGCCTAGAGGCGGCACCTGCAGCTGACTCCATTGCAATCGTTCCGAGAAGCTAAACGCTTCCGGACGGGAAAGACGGATATCTATGAGAAACATTACAAAGACACAGTCGTCGCAGCCTACAGCCCGCAAGCTGTCAATTTGCCTTGGTTTGCTGTGTGTCGCTCTCATCCTTGCATTCGCCGTGAGCGCGAATGCGCAGAATGTAACCCAACTGAACGTGCCAACCACCACGCAACTTTGGGCCGGTACCCAGGACTGGAACCAGTTCGGTCTGTCTTCGGTCACGTCGCCCGGTTCTGGTGTGATCCTGCACGGCACAGCGCCCAGCCAATTCACCAATGGCCCGGCAAGCACGGATCCTAACACTCTTGGCCTGTTCCAGTGCCAAATCAACCATGTGCCTTGCAATACGGTGCGCCACCTGTGGTATGGAGACGCCAGCAACGGTATGTGCCGTATCGACAAGGAAATCGACGATCCGAATATTGCCGAGCCTTTGCCCGGTATCGGAGCCGCGAACAACCTTGAGCGTACTTGCATCGGCTTCATTCAAGCCGGCGGTTTCGTGCCGATCCAGCTCACCTTTGACGCCTCTACCAATACGTTATATGCAGCTGACCAGCCCCGCACCGCGAACGGCGTCATCCGCATGCACTACGATCCCTCGGGTGACAACGGCGAAGGCGCAATGGATCCCATCCACGTTGAATCGCTGATGGGCGCGCAAGGAACCAGAAACGGCGCGGGCGGCTGCCCTGTCGTGACGGATCCTCGCAACGGCGCGACCCCGGTGCAGATGTTTGCCGCAAGTCTTGGTCCAGACGGTAACCTTTATATCGGCTGGGCACGCGACGGCGCCATCGCTCGTATTCCTAATCCTGCTACGTTTGATCCAAGCAATGACGCAGATTGCGCCAGCATTGATGTGCCGATCTTCGCGGCTGATGCCCGACTGGGCAATGGCGGCGCGGCGGGCCACACCTTTGGTCTGGCATGGATCGGCCACACCCTGTTCGGCGCTGACAACATCAGCCCGTGGTTCAAAGAAAATGCTGACCAGTGCTTGACGCCGGCGAATGGCGAACAGCGCTGCGGCCCGCTTCCCAGCCAGGGAATCGGAACTGAAATCCTCGGGGCGTTCGCTCCAGGACCTCAAGCTGGCATCACCAGCGACTTCACCTATGGTGATCCCAGCGGTTATCCGGGCAATTCGCTGTTCCCGGCTTCTCTGGGCAGCGTGGTGCGCGTAGGCAATGCCAGTGACGCGAATAACCTGATCGTAACCCCACAGTTCGGCGGCGCGTTCTGCTTCATCACCGGTGTTTCGATCGATACTGCCAACCTGGCCAATGAAACAATTTTCATTGGCGCAGATTGTACGCAGGGTTCAATCAACGGCGCAGCTTCCATCTGGAAAGTGACGCCTCAGCCTCCCGCGGGCGCTCCTCCAGCAGTTCCTGGCGCTCCGTCGGCGACGAATGCAACTCCTGGCGGCGCCACTGTGGGTACAGCGCTTGTGAGCTGGATTCCCGGCTCCAACGGACAGGCCCTCACCGGTTTCCTGATCAGGACAGTTCTGGCTTCTGACGGAGTCACTTGCGCGTTCCTGGATCCCAGCAAT
>JASLFF010000534.1 GCA_030150795.1 Terriglobales bacterium
GCCAAAGCCGCCAAAATACTTTGCGGGATCGCGGCCCTGATCTTCCAAAATGCCCTCGTGGGAAAGCGTATCGAATGTGACAGTCGCGCCGGAAGGTACGGTGACCACGGCTTTGGCTGCGTTGTCCGGCAGGTAGCCCCAGCGGATTGAATCCGGCGCGGCAGGAACGTAAAAATCTGACTTGAGTTTTACTGAAGCGCCCGCAACTGGTTTCTCTGCGAGAGGCTGGAGAACAGCGGTTTGTGCCGCCAGCGCCGGGATGAAAGCAAAGACCAAAAGCCAACGGGAATGCCGCGAAATGTAGGTAAGCATATCGGCGGGAATTCTACTCCAGAGACGAAGCGGAACCCCATCGATTTTTTTTTACGCGATGATTCGCTCACTTCTGCGGCATTCTCATGACCTCAGAACACTTGTTCAGCGATTGGCGTTTACTGTCCTGAAGCCGGCGCAGCGATATCCACCTCTGCAAGCCATTTTCCGGATTTATCTTTCTTCCACACCGTAGTGTAGCTCCCGGACATCGGCTGATTACCCATGGTGCCGGAGAAGGTTCCACGCGTGTATCCCATATCTTTCGACGCGTCGGCGCTTTCGGCCGTCCAGTTCAACTTGAAGTTAGGATCAGCCAGCATCTTTGACCAGAGGTCTTTTATCGCCTGCTTGCCGTGGACCCACTTGCCATCGTTTCCTGATACGTACGCGTCGTCGGCTATGAAGCTCATGAACTGGTCAACATTCTTAGAGACCGCTGCCTTCGCCCAGTCCTGGTCCGCTTTTTTGACGTCATCGGCTGGACTGGCCGCGAAGGCCAGAAAAGTTGTAAACGCTACGAACATGGCCACTGCAATCAGCTTGCGCATCGTACACCTCCTGGGCGGGAATTAAAACACAAGTTGATGGTCGCAAGCGACTTTTGGCGGCCTGAGAAACTTGTTGCCAGACCCGATTTGCCTTGTCTAAAGGTCCCTAATCCCGTACAGTTTTGCGGTCGGGAGCAAGCCCAAATTCCTGCATGCACGGTTGGAGCCTGAAAGGCATCTAACCTTATTGAGGGCAGCGTGATTCGAATCATTACCATCGAACGCGAGTATGGCAGCGGGGCAGCGCAGATTGCAGCAAAACTGGCCATGCGCCTTGGCTGGAAGCTTTGGGACCAGGAGCTTACACAAGAGATTGCCAAGATGGCGAACTGCCACCAATCTGAGGTGGCGCGGCGGGAAGAACGCCGAGACCCGCTCTACCAGCGCCTGCTCAAATCATTCGCACTGGGGAGTTCTGAAGGATATCGTGGCGGACCGCAGGTGGAGATGCTGGATTCAGACAGCATATTCAGGCTTGCCCAGCGCATTGTGGAACAAGCCGCGGCTGCCGGCAATTGCGTGATCCTGGGCCGTGGTTCGCAGCATTTTCTGCGAGACCGCAAGGACACGCTGCGGTTCTTTCTTTATGCCCCCACGGCTGACAAAGTACGACGATTGGTTTCTGAAGGCAACACGCAGGCCCATGCTGAGGCACTGGTGGATACGGTTGACCGCGAGCGCGCCGCCTTTATCAAGAATTATTTCCATGTAGAATGGCCCAACCGCCAGGTTTACCATGCCATGATCAATACCGCCGTGGGTGAAGACGCTGTGGTGGATACGATCTTAAATTTTCTGAAGCAGGATAAATCGCAAAGGTCCGCGGTGAACCAGCCTATCGCGATCAACCAGTAAGCCACCCGCTCTGCCGGCAAGCTGCCCGAACTACGAAGTCCTGCGTCGAGATGCAGATCAAGGTGCCCCACTAAATTGACCACGCCACCAAGATTCTGTCCCGCGTGAAAGCAGCCATAACGATATATATTTGTGGGCAGGAAGCCCGACAATGAACAGACGCACATTGCTTAAAGCCGCTGGCGCAGCCTGCGCGAGCGCGATAGCCGCCCCCATGGTGAACCGGAATTCATTTCAACTGTTTGCGCAATCTCCACGGCGGTACTCGGCCCGCGCGATCAAGCTTGTTCATCGGTCAACAGTGATTGACATGCTCAACGACTTTGGCGGCGACTGGAACAGCGTCCTGGCTCCGGGCGAGAAGCAGGACAAGAATCCATGGTTTTTCGATCCCACGTTGTTCAAGGCGGAAAACTTTGAGGTGTTTCGGCAATCAGGGCTGACTGTGCTGCATGCCGGCGTGGGCTTTGCCCAACCGAATCTTTACGAGATCGCGTTGAAATATTTTGCCAGCTGGAACGGTTTTCTAGCCCACAACAGTGAATGGCTGATGCGGATCGATAGTCCTGACCGCCTGAATGCGGTGAAAAGCTCAGGCAAGCTGGGAATTATTCTTGGGCTGCAAAACGCCGACCATTTTCGAACACTGGATGATATTGATTATTTTTACAGTCTGGGCCAGAGAGTCTCACAGTTGACCTACAACGCCAGAAACCTGATTGGCAGCGGATCAACGGAACGCAATGATGACGGGCTGAGCGACTTTGGCATTTCCGTAGTCCAGAGAATGAACGCGCTGGGAATGGCCGTGGATGTTTCTCACTGCGGCGACAAGACGTCACTGGATGCGTGCGAGTTTTCTAAAGCGCCGGTCCTGATCACGCATTCCAACTGCCGCGCGTTGAATCCGGGCCATCCGCGCTGCAAGACCGATGAGATGATCAAACGTATGGCGGCAACCGGAGGAGTGATGGGAATCACCAGCTTCCGCGCTTTCGTCAAGAATTCCGATCCCACCACCATTGATGATGTAATTGACCACTTTGATCACGTTGCCAGGCTGGTGGGAGTAGAACACGTAGGTGTG
>JASLFF010000062.1 GCA_030150795.1 Terriglobales bacterium
AATGTACGCTCCCATTGAGCTGCTGGAGCGGATACGCCTGATGCTGGTGAAAAAGCGCGGCCCCAAGCGCGGACAAGCGCCTGAGCCCGTGAGGATGCAGGCGGCAAGTTAGCATAAGTGACAATCTTATTGGGAATTAAGCGGCGAGGCCCTTGCACGCCGAACCGGTCGCATCGGGAGCGAGAGAAATAGACCAGATGATCGACTCACCAGCGGTTTGGAGCGCAGCGACAGAATAGGATGTCGCGCTTTGCCGCTGTTTGCCCCCGTTCTCTCAGTGCGCGGTCTGGTAATATCGACTGAGTGGCCCCGATCATCCAAGCTGACAACGTAACCAAGGTTTACCGCATCGGCAAAGTCGATGTGCCCGCGCTCAGAGGCGTAAGCTTCAGCGTGGAGAAGGGCGAATTTGTCACCATCGTTGGCCCTTCGGGCAGCGGCAAATCTACCCTCTTCTATATTCTGGGCGGACTCACGCGGGCTACATCAGGCCGCGTGACCATTGATGGTGCGGATTTTGCACAGCTTTCTGACGCGCAACGCACGGAAATGCGCAAACAGAAGATAGGCTTCGTCTTCCAGAAATTCAACCTGCTGCCCACCCTTACCGCCAAAGGGAATATTGAAATTGCGCGCGAGATAGCCGGCAAGAACGGCGTGGACAAAAAATTGTTCGACCAGGTAACGCAGATGCTCGGGATTGCCGGGCGGCTCGACCACCGTCCGTCAGAGCTTTCCGGCGGCGAACAGCAGCGGGTCGCATTGGCGCGCGCCGTCGTAAATGGGCCGGCGCTGATCCTGGCCGACGAACCTACGGGCAACCTGGATTCCCAGAACTCTGACATTGTGTTGAAGATGCTGCGTGACGCCAACAAACAATTCGGCCAAACCGTGCTGATGATCACCCACAATCCCGAGGCAGCCGAAATCGGCGACCGCATCATTCATATGCGCGATGGCCTGATCGTCAGCGAGCAGGAAGATCCGCAGTGGGCGGCAAGGCATTGATTTCGTCGCTGCGCTCCAACCCGCTTGCGATTTTCGTTTCGCGTCCAAATCTTTCTGCTCCTGACGCATACCGTTCGCCGCGCTAGCCGGGCTCGCGGTCCGGATCCATCAATGTGAACACGCGGCGAGGCCGACTTGCGTGCCGAGCCGCCAGCTACGAGCGCAGAGCAATTCCGGGGGCTTCATACTGTGAGGCGGTTTGGAGCGCAGCGACATGACGAATTGACCCTGATTTTTCATCACGTTATAATGTCTTCATCCTCTGAGCGGGAGTAACTCAGTGGTAGAGTGCGACCTTGCCAAGGTCGAAGTCGCGGGTTCAACTCCCGTCTCCCGCTCCATGATTTTTCTCGCGGTTGCCCCACGCACCGGGAGGGTTTATGCTCTCAGGGCCAGCACAGGCGGGCATTCAATTCAGGGCGCGGTACCCAAGTGGTAAGGGAGAGGTCTGCAAAACCTTTATGCGTCGGTTCGATTCCGACCCGCGCCTCCAACCAAGAATAGAACGTCCATCGAGCCAGCGGTTGATGGCGACGCGTAGCCAAGGCACGTCAACGCAACCCTGTCATTCAAGACTTTTAAAATAGCAACGTTTTACCAGCAAACTGACCGTGCTCGCGGTAGTTTGAGCAGACAGCAATTTCCCTCGGGCTATTTGCGCCGCAGGACTCCAATGTTTGCCACCAGCGCGTCGCAGATGGCCAGGCAGCTATCCACCATCTCGGCCTTCATCTGCCGGTCGCGCGTCACGATCAGCAGGTTGGCCGTGCCATGCACCAGAAGGAACAGCGCATAGTAGCTGAGAACATAGTCCCGTGGCTCGCCGCCAAAGCGCGCGGCAAATTGTTCCAGCAGCCAAGCTTTAATCGGACGCGGCCGCTCCGGCCCCAGCAGTTCAGCCCAGGCCGGCCCCCACAGCAACTGGTATTCGTGCGGATGGCGGTCGGCAAAGTTCAGGAATCGGCGGTAGGAGTCTTCAATGGTCGCGGCTGAGGTGGTCCTGGCCGTGATCCGGGCCTGCACCATTTCAGCCAGCGCAAGCAGTAACGCTTCCTTATTACGAAAACGTTTGTAGACGGTGGTGGTGCTGGTTCCGGCGGCGCGTGCCACCGAGCGCAGCGTCAGGTTCTTGGCCCCACGGGTCCGCCAAAGCCTGTGCGCAGCTTGTACGATTCGGGCTTCCAAGTGCTCATCAGCCAGTCGGGGCATGGAAATTCCCTTCGGAATAACTTGCACATTGTTACACTAACACTGTACTATTAACAGTCAATCCCCTGGTGTGGGTTGGCGCCCATGGCAGGGTTCTTTTTTGTCCTCCCGATCAGGTCGGAAGGGTTGTGCCGGTTGTTCCTCTTGGTTTTTCCTGCCCATTCAGTTCCTGTCCCTATCGTCAAATCTCTGTGAGGTAGTGGTAGTAATGGAGTATCTGGAGTACACCGCCTTTACCAAGGCAAGCCCGTCCCTGGCATGGCAGATCTTTAGCGACTATCGTTTTTGGCCACGATTTTCCAATATCTATGGAGACATTTGCTGGAGCAAGGGGAAACCCTGGAAGCCAGGGAGCCGTCTTAGAATCGAAATTGTCCGCCCCAAAAAAGCCACCGTCGATCATGTGATCACCATTTGCTCCCCGGCGCGGCAAGTTGCCTGGATCGACCACGTGCTCGGCAATACCATGGAGCAGTGGGTAACGTTTGAATCCCTTCCCGACGGCAGGACCCGGGTGCATACCTGGGCCGACATCACCAGTTCAGCGCCGTTTGTGACAATAAACTTCAGCGATTTTGTTCGCGAGTTTATCCGGCAATGGTATGACAGCTTTTGCGAGGCATGCGACCAACTGGCGGAAGGGCACGCGATTTGCGGCTGAACCGGATTTGGAACAGCCAATAGGGAGTCACGGCCTAAGCGCGAAAAGGTCCATGAAAGAGAAAGTCTTTCACCACAAGGGCCGCGTATTTCTTTTCTCCATCAACGGCTTAGTTCATGCGGCGCATATCGTCGGCGGTGATGCGTCCGCTCAGTTTTTGTAAAGCTCCCCCCACTTCCGGATGGCGGTCCAGCATTGCACGCCGCACGATCGGCACAGCGTCATATGGCGGAAAATAATGCCGGTCATCTTCAAGGACCACGAGATCAAGCGCGGCGATAAGACCGTCAGTATTTGAACCTGCCACAATATCGACCTGATTGTTCTGCAAAGCGCGATAGAGCAAGCCTAAATCCATGACGCGAGGCGTTTCGGCGAATTTGAAGCCGTATTTAGAGGCCAGCCCTTTGTAGCCATCGGGCCGCTCCAGGAACTCATAGCCCACGCCAAGACGCAGTTGCGAAGAAATGGCAGCAGCATCGGAAAGAGTTTTCAGGCGCAGGCGGCGCGCGTCATTACCGCGCATCACCATGGCAAAAGTGTTGTCGAAACCGAGCGAGGGCAAGACTTCCAGCCCGAACCGCCGCGCGTACAGATCTTTCACGGTGTTGAAGACTGCAGCATGATCGGAAACCGGTTTTTCCTTGAGGATAGCGACCAGCGCCGTTCCTGTGTATTCAACATACATGTCAATGCGTCCGGCGAGCAGCGCCTGATGGCAGATATAGGTCCCAGCAAGATAGAAGCGGCGGTCGATGGGCACGGATATGAAGCGCCCAAGATATTGCGCCAGCAGTTCGCCGAGGACCAGTTGCTCAGTGAAATTTTTTGAGCCCACGGTAAGGCCGGGACTGTTTGGCATGCATCCGGAAAGCAGGAGAGCAAGCGCGGAGAGAAAGCGGCGGCGGTCCATTATTAGTGTGTCCGTACCGGTCTCCGCACTAACGAGCGCTGGATCAGGCCGAGCACAAAGTCGGCAGAGAGCGCCATGAGCGCGGCGGGAATTGCCCCGGCAAGAATCACATTGTTATCCACCATGGCGAGGCCGCGAAAAATAAATTCGCCCAGTCCGCCAGCGCCGATGGCGGCAGCGATCGTTGCAACACCCACGGTAATGACCGTCGCGGTGCGAATGCCGGCCACAATCACGTTGGAAGCCAGCGGCAACTCCACCTGCCAGAGCAATTGCCACGGCGTGAGTCCCATGGCAATGGCAGCTTCGCGCACCGGCCCGTCAACTCCGGCGATTCCGGTATAAGTATTGCGCACCACGGGAAGCAGCGCGTAGAGCGTGAGCGCCAGAATCGCCAGGCGATCAGCGCGCGCGCCGATCCACGGCACCGGAAGAAGCAGTCCGAAGAGCGCCAGGCTGGGAATGGTCTGCATGATGTTGTTCGCGCCCAGGACTAAAGTTTTCCAGGCCGGACGCCGGCTCAGCAAGATTCCCAGCGGCACGCCAATGGCGACGGCCAGCAGCATGGAGACGCCGACCAGCCACAAATGCTCGCCCGTGAGCGTAAGCACTTCACGTTTGTGGGCGACAAAGAAATCTGGCAGCGACATGGCGCTAGGCTCCGGAGTTCAGGATTTGCTGCGTGGCCCGGAATGCGTTGACATACGGCTGTACAGAACCATCGAGAGAGCGCAGAAATTCAGCCGGCGAGAAAATGCCTTTGAGCTTGCCGGAATCCATGAGGGCTATACGGTCACCCAGCATCAGCGCTTCTGCGACGTCATGCGTGACAAAAACGATGGTTTTGCTCAGCGATTTTTTGAGTTCCAGGAATTCATGCTGCAACTCCGCGCGGGTAATGGGATCGAGCGCGCCAAAGGGTTCATCCATTAGCAGAATTGCAGGATCGGCGGCGAGTGCCCGCGCCAGGCCCACGCGTTGCCGCTGCCCGCCGGAAAGTTCGTCTGGAAATCGGCGAGCATATTGCTCGAACGGCAGTCCCACCAGATGCAATACTTCACGCACGCGTGCGGCAATCCGCGCAACGTCCCAGCGCTCCAGCCTGGGAACCAGCGCGACATTCTCTTCAACGGTGTAATGCGGAAAGAGCCCTGCTTCCTGTATCGCGTAACCGATATGACGGCGAAGCTGAATCACGTCCCATTCAGCGGTGGAACGTCCATCAACCAGGATCTGGCCTTCACTTTGCGACAGAAGGCGGTTGATGAACTTGAGCGTTGTGGTCTTACCGGAACCGCTGCGGCCCAGCAGCATCAGCGTTTCACCATGATGGACCAAAAGATTGAGCCCAGAGATGAGTGTGCGGTTACCGTTGATCCGGTAGGTAACGTTGACGAATTCGATGGCTGCTTGAGGGTCGTTCATCGCCAGCGGAAAGCGTAACAGATTAGGGCAGATTTACGCAGATGAACGAGGATCGCGCCACGGACATCATGACAGCCATAGCGGGTCAGCAATGAGCAAAAAACGCCGGCTGAGTCTTAATAAAAAAGACCAAGCCGGCGAGTGATGAAGGGTTACAACGAGCGCAGGAAGTTGACAATGTCCTGCTGTTGTGAGGATTGCAGAGCATTGAAAGCGTTGATGACCTGTGTAGCCTCAGAGCAAACCTGCCCTGTAGAGCAATTGCCGGCATGCAGTTCAATGGCAGCAATAATGTCACTGGTGCTGCCGTTATGTAGAAAGAAGATACGCTGGCCAACGCCCCAAAGCGGCGCGGTGCGGAACTCATCACCTTGTGCTACGCCCTGGCTGATGCCATCGGCCAGACCGGGACCCATGTGATGCAGCGC
>JASLFF010000573.1 GCA_030150795.1 Terriglobales bacterium
ACTGGAGATGACGCGGAAAAAGCAAAGCCATCTCCAGTCAGGACCGGCATGCCCGTAGGAACTTTGATCTTCTTCAGCAGCCGAGATGTTTGCCTGCGATTACCCGTGGTCGCAATTGCCATACGGACTTTGGAGCGGTGAAGATGTTTGAGCAAGTCATTGGCCCCGTGCAATGGCTGAATTTCAGAAATAGCCGCAACAATTCTCGCATCGTGTTCTTTTTCCAACTTGTCAATGTTGACCTTTTTATTTGGAGCAAACTCGCGTAACAGTTCCGTGACGAACGATTTGCCGCTCATGCCGACCCGGCGGTGAATCATCCATTTGGGCGCTAGAATTCCTGCTCCACTTAACGTGTTCCACCACGCCTGAACATGCTCATAGACGCTATCAATCAGGGTGCCGTCAAGATCAAAAAGGACGGCGGGCATCTCACTCTTGGTTTTCGCCACGGCATCTCCAGTTCTGGAGGTTAGATGCTGGCCGTAAAAGTACGTTTTGTTGGCTCTTTTGCCCTGCGATGGAGTGTGCTCACGCTTAACAAGAGAGAGGGACCACCGGGCCGCATGGTCCCTCTTTATGGTTTTAAATAGGCTGGAAACTAAGCTGCTTTATCGGCTTCCACATTGACTCGATCAGAAATTGAAGTCAACAGCTGATCGGCGTGGCCTTCTTCCTGAATGGTCTGGTTCAGTAAAGCCGCCTGCTCTGCTTCGCCAAGAATCTGGGCCCAGCGGCGCACCGCTCCATACGAAGCAATTTCATAATGTTCCACACGCTGCGCGGCAGCGATTAGAGCAACGTCGCGGACCGTCAAGTCTGTTGCGTCTTTAATCATATCCTCGGCTTCAGATACAAGGGCAGACAGGACTTTGCACTTGATCGGGTCGACTTCGCCATGTTCTTCCCTGAGAATATCCTGCAGCCTGGTTACATGAACGCGCGTTTCCTGCAGGTGAGATTGAAATGCCTGCTTCAGTTGAACGTCAGTCGCTTTTTCAATCATGGTTGGCAGTGCATCAATAATCTGCTGTTCTGTGGAAAGCAACATCCGCAGCTGGTTGTGATAAAGATCTCTCAGAGAATCAAGGTTGGCAGAGAATAACTTCATGTTTCGCTCCTTTTTAAATAGTAATGATCCTTAAGGTCGTGCTCTTGGGAAGCACGTCGCTAGTGTCAAGTGGATAAAATTGCAATTTGATCCAACTGGGCCATGTCGATCAAAAAAGCTGGGTAGCATCAACCGGTGGGGTGATGGATTTTGTAGAAGTTATAAGTTATCTGGACGGGATCTGCCGTCTCTGACGAATTTATTCAATCTCGAATTTTGCTTAATCAGTGAGAACCATAAAGAAAGCGATGGGTTGCCGCAGATATCGATTTGGCAGTTCGATTCTTTCTGATTCTGCTAATTCTTCCATTCGGCAGCACGGGCCGGCAGCGCTGGTGAGGGTTGCGCATCCGCAGAACCGATTGTCGCCCAGACGCGAGTGCCACCTCCGCTCATTGCTAAACATCTGATTAAAATATCAGCCTGAAAATCGGAGATAGCATTTGGCCAAAAAGAAAAAGCAAGGAATTGTAAATCCCACTCGGCTGGCTTCTTTTGACAAAGAGAAGAAAGTGCAGGTGATTATCGAAACGCCTAAAGGCAGCCGAAATAAATACGCCTGGGACCCGGACCAGCAGATATTCGCGCTGAAAAAAGTTCTACCTGAAGGGATGGCGTTTCCACACGACTTTGGCTTCATCCCTTCAACGGAAGGCGATGACGGAGATCCGATTGACGTTTTAGTCTTGATGGACCAGCCTGTCTTCACGGGATGTCTGGTGAAGGCGCGCCTGGTTGGAGTGATTGAAGGGCAGCAGACGGAAAAAGGAAAATCAGAACGCAATGACCGTTTGCTGGCCGTGGCTGAATCCAGCCACACGCACTCCAATATCAATTCTTTGAAAGACCTGAATAAAGACCTGCTCAAGGAACTGGAAAAGTTTCTTGTTAACTACCATTCAAATGACGGAGCCAGCTTTAAAGTACTAGCGATGAAAGGCCCAGATGCAGCGGCAAGCTGCCTGAAAAACGCTAGAAATTAAGTGCTGCCGGCCGCATTGACTTTGCGTTAAAGCATTTTTCATTGCTTCAGTTGAGTTCAGCGCCAAACTCTCAGCATTCGGCGCGCCAGCAAATCAGAGGAGCGATGAGCACTTTTTGGGTCTGTTACGCAGCACTGGGCCGTTGAGTCCCGCCTCTTGGGGGCTCGCCTGTTGTCTTTGACAGATCAGCGCCTTTGCGCTCTCCGCCAAACCACGTGATAACAGCAACCAGGGTTGCGACGATCACCACTGTCCATGTAAGCACTGGAGCAAAGCTGCCACCGTAGCGTTCTTCAGCAAGCTTGGCCTGGATCACCGAGTTCCGTGACGAGAGCAGGTTTCCCAACTGGTAAGCCAATCCCGGAAACGTTCCGCGCACGGCGGGCGGAGAAAGTTCATTCAAATGCGCAGGAACAACTCCCCACGCGCCCTGCACCATGAACTGCATCAGGAATCCGCCGAGCGCGAGTAGGGCGACGCTATTGGCGTAAGCCCACAACGGAATACAGGGAATGGCACAAAGCGCGGCAATCACAATGGCTTTGCGCCGGCCAATCTTCTCTGACCACGAGCCAAAAATCACTCCGCCCAGCAATGCGCCAATGTTGTAAACAATGGCGATAAAGCCTACGGTCTTTGGATTGAATCCGTGGTTCTTTTGCAGGAATGTGGGGTACAGGTCCTGCGTGCCGTGGCTGAAGGAGTTGAAAGCAAACATCAACACGATGAGAAAAAGAAAGCTACCGGCAAACATCAGCACATCACGGCTGAGATGTCGCTTTTCCTTGGCCTGGGCCTGGCCGCGCAGGAAAGCGGGCGACTCATCGACCTTGGTACGTATATAAATGACGAGGAAAGCAGGCAGCGCGCCGATGACAAACATCCCGCGCCAGCCGACGTAAGAAAACAGCGTGCCATAGACCAGAGCTGCCAGCAGGTAACCGACAACGTAGCCTTCCTGCAAGAGACCGGAGAAGAAGCCGCGCCCTTCTTTGGGCAGCGTTTCAAACGCCAGAGCTGCGCCCACGCCCCATTCGCCACCCATCGCTATGCCAAACAGAGCGCGCATGATCAGGAATGCATGCAGCGACGGCGCGAAGGCGGAGCCAAGCTCGAAAATGGAATAAGCGATGATATCGATCATCAACGTCGGTCGACGGCCAAAACGGTCTGCCATCATACCGAAAAGAAATGCGCCCACCGGACGCATGGCCAGCGTAATAAAAATGGCTTCCGCAATGGCAGAAACTTTGGTGTGGAAGTCAGCGCTGATGGCGGTTACGCAAAAGACCAGGATGAAAAAATCAAACGCATCAAGAGACCAGCCCAGAAAGCAGGCAAAAAAAGTATTTCGCTGGACCGAGGTAAGGTTCTGCAGGCGCCGAAAGAAGCCCATGCGGTTATCCCCCGTAAGAGCTGGCCAGCCTCCACTCATTTGCCACCGGGCCCAGTTGAGCCAGGCAAGATCCAGCCCAATTTCTTTGATGTTTAAATGCAACGAGGCGATGTAATGGGCTTCTTTAGCGCCAAAAGGGATGTAACGGCAGCATATTTCCCGGCACTATCCTTAGTACGCGGTGAATTTGTGCGCGGTATTCATAGCGGCTTGCCGGCCCTGGGGAACAGCGATGGCGGTTTCACGCAGACCTGCTTGAAATCCCAGTGTTTACCCGCAAGTAACGGTGTATACTTCTGCCAACTGCCCGACCGTGCCCTGTTGAATAAGTAGGCCCATGAACCCAGAGGATCCTAAAAGGATATCTGACGCACCAACGATTGGTGTAAGCAGGTCGCCCATGGCGGCCGGCGCGACGCGCGCTTTGAGCGCCACAGCCAATATCCTTGAAGTAGGACAGGTGCTGGGCGGCCGGTTTGAAATCCGGGAAATGCTTGGCATTGGCGGAATGGGCGCGGTTTACAAGGCCTATGATCGCGACATTGACCGAGTCATCGCGCTCAAGTGCATCCGCCCTGAACTGGCAAAAGATCCCGAGATTACTCAGCGCTTCACCCAGGAACTGCTGCTCGCCCGCCAGATTTCGCACAAAAATGTAATCCGGATTTTTGACGTCCGCGACTCCGGCGGCTTGAAATTCATCACCATGGAGTACGTTGAGGGGCGTGACCTCGGCAGCTTGGTTGAAGACAAAGGCAAGCTCCCGATTGCCGAATCTGTCGCCATCGTAACGCAAATTTGCAGTGGCCTGGCCTGCGCCCATGCGGAGGGTGTGATTCATCGTGACCTGAAACCGAGCAACATCATGGTGGAACCGAATGGCCGCGTGGTAGTAATGGATTTCGGATTGGCACGGGCTGACCACATCGGCCAGATGACGCAGACCGGCGCCGTGATGGGCACGTATCAATATATGTCGCCGGAACAGGCCAAGGGCGCAAAAGCGGACGCGCGGTCTGACATTTTTACCGTCGGCATTATTCTTTATGAGTTGCTCACC
>JASLFF010000605.1 GCA_030150795.1 Terriglobales bacterium
TTGCCGAAGGGCAGGCCACCATCTACGAGCAAACGCATCGCGACCGCTGCGGTGTGCCACCCGCTGGCTGCCAAGCCGCTGAACACGCTGGCTTTTGCGGCGGCTTCATCCAGATGGAAAGGTTGCGGATCAAACTCTGTAGCGAATTCCTTGATCTTTGCTTCGTCCATGTGGTGAGAGCCAGAGATGAATCGCTGGCCTACGTGAAGGTCCTCCAGATACAGTCCCTGGATGCCCTCTTTTGTTTGGCTCATGGCAGTTGTCTCCGCAAAATTCTTATCGCTCGGCAATAACGGTGATGGCAATCATCTCAATCCACCATGCTTTGAGAAGTCTACACTTCCACCAACTCACCCCGATCGTTGACTTCAATTCGTTTTGAAGGATGCAGCGGCACGCCGAGCTGATAGCGGGTATGGCGCAATTCTCCGGCGCGGACCAACGCCCCTTTTTCAACAAGATCCGCAAGGTCGCGCGTGGCAGTCGCGGCTGACGCACCGGTGATGGTGGCGTACTTCCCTGCGGAAAGTCCACCCTTGAATCCATCCGGGCCTTCCTTAAACATGCGGACCAATGCTTTTTCCTGCCTTTCATTGATCTGTCCCTGCAGCCGCTCAAATAGTTTGGCCTTGTCGATCAGGAATTCGACCATGGCAAGCGTCCGTCTCTGGGCTTCTATGGTTATGCCGGCAAACCAGGCCAGCCAGCCGGTGATTTCGGTTTGCTTGTTCGCGGCTTCCAGCGCATCGTAGTAGCTTCTGCGCCTTGCAAGGATCGTTGCCGCCAGAGCGGTCAGCGTGGGCTGGCCCAGACTTTGCGCCAGCGCTTTCTCCGCTAGCGCCCGCCCGATTCGTCCATTTCCGTCCTCAAACGGATGGATGCATTCAAAGTAAAGATGTGCAGTCCCTGCCCGCGTGAGCGCGGGTAACGGTTCCGGCCCTCCCGCCGTGCTACGGTTAAACCAGGCAATAAATTGCTTCATCTCCGTGGGGACCTGATCAGCCGGCGGAGCCTGGAAGTGCACCTTCGTCTTTCCCAAAGGCCCAGAAATTATTTCCATCGGCTCCCTGCTGGTGCGATAGCAGCCAACATCTGTGAGGTCACGGCGGCCGCTCATCAGCATGCGGTGCCAGCCAAAAAGCACTTCTTTGGACAGGGGCTCGCCAAACGAACGAAATAGATCGACCGTCATTTCGGCAACGCCGCGCTCGGCGGGTCGCACATTCCGTTTGTCGGCGGCCAATCCAAGCTGCTTGCGTATGGAAGATTGCACACTCGCCCGGTCGAGCATCTCGCCCTCGATTTCCGAGGTGGTTACCGCCTCCGTGCTCATCGAGTCCACGGTAATGTATTCGCGCTCTTCCTTGCCTAGGTGTTTGACAGTGCCCGCGAGCTTACCCCCGGCTATCAAAAACTCTTTTTCCGCCAGCGCCAGCCGGGCCACGTCCCAGCGGAACTCTGGCCAATCCGATCTTTGCCAATTCCAGGTCATGAGCGATAGAAGAAGCATCTATCGCTCATAAAATCGATATATATGAGCGATAGGTGGTCAATCGCTCATGTTAGGCCAGAATATGAGCGATAGCAAGCAGTTCCCTCAATCAGCTCTAGTGAGGCCCGCGAACATGGTATTTGCAAACGACGAAAAGGGCTGGCGGATATGGTAGGCCCGAATGGACTCGAACCATCGACCTCTTCCGTGTCAAGGAAGCGCTCTAACCAACTGAGCTACGGGCCTAGAGATACAGGATGGCGTCCTTTATTCTAACATCCTTGCGCGAGGGTTCCGCCACCTGCGAGCAAAAAACACCGCTCTCACGCCCTGAGAAAAGCTTGATAGACTGACCGAACGGTATGAAGAGCCTTCTTGTTATTGGCGACTCAGTGGTTTGGGGCCAGGGACTGGCGCATGAGCACAAAACGGCCAGTATCCTGGCAAGGCATTTAGGGACGGAGATGAAGATGCTGGCCCATTCCGGAGCCAAAATCGGCATTCGCGACTCATATACAGTGACTATGCCTTCCGCCGAGGTACCCTGCTTTTTCCCCACGATCCTGCAACAGCTTCAGGAATTCAATGGCGATCCCGCGAGTGTGGAATGGGTGCTGATGAATGGCGGCATCAATGACGTGGAGATCCAGCGTGTCTTCAATCCCATGATCCCGCAGTACGAGCTTGAACTGCACATACGCAATTATTGCGGGCGCGACCTGCTTGCTATCCTGCAACTGGCAACCCAGAAATTCCCAAATGCGCGAACGCTGGTGCTGGGATACTACCCTCCGCTGAGCTATCTGAGCCGCGCTGAAGGAGTGGAAAGCCTGTATTCGCTGGTGCACGGAGTGAAGTTTGCGCCGCTTTTTCATGCTGATCTTTTCCGCAATCAAGTGGTGGAGCATTGCCTGCGATTCTGGAAGCTTTCTACCGGACTTTTTCGGAGCGCCGTGGCGCATGTGAACCGTGAAGCAGGATCGCAGCGTGCCGTTTTTGTCGATTCCGGCATAGAAGAAGCGAACGCGACGTATGCGCCGCAATCATTATTGTGGGAATGCGAGTCAAACGATCCTGGCAGAGCCCCGGACGACGCCGTGGCGGAACGGCGCGTGGCATACGAGCTTGTGGGCGCAGGTGACTTACAGAAGAACCAGGTATTGCTTTCAGCCGTGGGGCATCCAAATGTTGCTGGTGCGGCAAGAATGGCAGAACAGTGCATGAAGGCCATTGCGGCAGGAGCGCTGGAGGCCACGGGTAAAGGAACTTAATGCGCGCCGAGCGGCCGAATGGAATTGCATGATACCCTTGATGCTCTTTCAAAAGAAGCCACTGAGAGCCGGCAGAGGCCTGCAAACACCATGAATTCCGGACAACTAGTCCTGGTTACGCTGCAAAATCCGCGAGAAAAATTCTGGGGCCTGCTGCTAGCTTTAACGCCCGCAGGAGCCAGCTTGCGCGGCGTGGACTTGCAGTCGTTTGACGATTTTATGCAGATGGTGAAGGCAGGCGAAGCAACGACCGCGAACACCGTTTTCTTTCCCATGCATCGCGTACAGAGAATGGAAGTGGACGCACGCAATGGCGGATTGCCGTCACTGGCCGATCAGTTCGCGGCGAAGACCGGATTTGATGTGACCAAATTCTTTCAGGACCCGCAGTGATGCTCCGCCAACTCAAGTCCGCGCCAAATTTGCTTACCCTTCTGCGGCTGATCTTTGTACCGTTCGTCGTCGTTGCCATCCAGCAGCAGAAATATGCATGGGCGCTGGGGATATTTGTGGTGGCAGGAATCACTGACCTTCTGGACGGCCTGCTGGCGCGTGTGTTGCAGCAGAAAACCACTCTGGGCCAATATCTTGATCCGATTGCCGACAAGCTTTTGCTGAGCACCATGTTCCTGATGCTTTCAATAGCTCACATTATTCGCTGGCCGGTCACGATCCTGGT
>JASLFF010000665.1 GCA_030150795.1 Terriglobales bacterium
CAGCAACTTCAAAAGCAATCACTGATGCCGCACCGCTAAGGATGGGATGGCCTTGACCCCAGCCAGAGTCGGCTTTTGAAACCGAAAGTCTCACGCCACCCTGCTCAGTGAACTTGAAGGCATTGGAGAGAAGGTTCTTCAATACCTGCTGCAGACGTTTTGAATCCGTAACCAGGCTTCTTGAAAGGCTCGGATCTATTTGAACTTCAAAGTTGAGTCTCTTGTTCTCAGCCTCATGGCGGAACGGCCGGGCCACCATTTCCAGCACATTGTTAAAGAACAGCTCTTCAGCTTCGACTGATACAGTTCCCGATTCGATCTTTGATAAATCGAGAATGTCGCTGATCAGATTGAGCAAGTCCGTACCGGCGCCGTGGATGGTTCGGGCAAACTCCACCTGTTTACCGGTGAGGTTGCCATCAGGATTATCAGAAAGCTGCTGGCCAAGGACCAGGATGCTGTTCAGCGGTGTGCGCAGCTCGTGGGACATATTCGCCAGGAATTCTGACTTGTATTTTGAGGTAAGCGCGAGTTCCTTGGCTTTATCTTCCAGTGCGCGGCGTGCCTGCTCGATTTCCTGGTTCTTCCGTTCCACTTCCACGTTCTGTTCGGCGAGCTGTTGCGCTTTCTGTGCCAGTTGCTCGTTTGTCTGCTGCAATTCTTTCTGCTGGGTTTGCAGTTCGGTGGCCAGCTGTTGCGATTGTTTGAGCAGACCTTCTGTCTGCATCGTGGCTTCAATACTGTTTAGCACGATTCCGATGCTGGCGGTCAACTGTTCCAGGAATGAGAGGTGCGACGCGGTGAAAACGCTCAGTGACGCAAGTTCAATCACGGCTTTTACACGGTCTTCAAAGAGCACGGGAAACACAATCACGTTTCGTGGAACAGCTTCAAACAAGCCTGAGCGGATGGGGACCGTTTGCGCTGGAAGATCATTGATGAGCATCCTACGTTTCCCAGCAGCGCACTGCCCGATCAACCCTTCGCCGACGTTCAGCCGCTCCAGGTGTCCGTCTGGACTGTTGGCAAAGGCTGAGAGCAATACCATCTGGCCCGACTCTTCGCCTTCCATCTGATAAATGACGCCCTGCTGCGCATTGATGAGCGGCGCCAACTCCGACAGCAACATACGGCCTACGGTTGCCAGATCACGTTGACCTTGCAACATGCCTGTAAATCGAGCCAGGTTGGTCTTCAACCAATCCTGCTCAGTATTGCGCTCCGTGGTGCCACGGAGATTGTTGATCATGGTGTTGATGTTGTCTTTGAGCTCCGCCACTTCACCGCTGGCTTCTACCTGAATAGAGCGGGTAAGGTCGCCCTTGGTCACGGCTGTTGCTACTTCAGCGATGGCGCGCACCTGGTTGGTTAAGTTGTCGGCTAACAGGTTGACGTTGCCTGTGAGATCTTTCCATGTACCTGCAGCGCCAGGCACATTGGCTTGCCCACCCAAGCGACCTTCCACGCCGACTTCGCGAGCCACGGTAGTTACCTGATCAGCGAATGTGGCCAGCGTGTCTGTCATGTTGTTGATGGTTTCCGCGAGCGCGGCTACTTCACCTTTTGCGTTCACGGTGAGCTTTTGCGTGAGTACGCCGTTCGCGACGGCCGTCACCACTTTCACGATGCCGCGCACCTGCTCCGTGAGGTTGGCGGCCATCACGTTCACGTTATCGGTCAAATCTTTCCAGGTTCCGGCGACACCCGGCACCTGCGCCTGTCCACCAAGTTTGCCTTCCGTGCCGACTTCGCGCGCCACGCGGGTTACTTCTGCAGCAAATGCATTGAGCTGGTCCACCATGGTGTTAATGGTGTTTTTCAGTTCCAGAATCTCGCCCTTCACATCCACGGTGATCTTGCGGGAGAGATCGCCTCTGGCTACGGCGGTGGTTACTTCAGCGATGTTGCGGACCTGAGCCGTGAGGTTTCCGGCCATTGCGTTGACTGAATCGGTAAGGTCTTTCCACGTTCCGCCGACCCCAGGCACGTTCGCCTGACCGCCAAGACGGCCTTCAGAACCCACTTCGCGGGCGACGCGCGTAACTTCCGCAGCGAAAGAACGCAACTGCTCGACCATTGTGTTGAGCGTTTCTTTCAATTGCAGAATTTCACCGCGCACGTCCACGGTGATCTTCTTCGATAAATCACCGTTGGCGATGGCGGTGGCCACCTCAGCGATGTTACGCACCTGGCCAGTCAGGTTGCTGGCCATGAAGTTCACGTTGTCGGTCAAATCCTTCCACGTTCCAGCGACTCCGGGCACCTGCGCCTGACCGCCGAGCTTTCCGTCCGTTCCCACTTCGCGCGCGACGCGCGTCACTTCTCCGGCGAACGCGTTGAGCTGGTCCACCATTGTATTAATGGTGTTTTTCAGTTCGAGAATTTCTCCCTTCACGTCTACTGTGATTTTGCGCGAGAGATCACCGCGGGCCACAGCTGTCGTTACTTCGGCAATATTTCTAACCTGGCCGGTGAGGTTTCCGGCCATGGCGTTCACTGAGTCTGTTAGATCCTTCCACGTTCCGGCGACACCGGGTACGTTTGCTTGGCCGCCCAGACGACCGTCGGTTCCGACTTCGCGGGCCACGCGCGTTACTTCAGCAGCGAACGAACGCAACTGCTCGACCATGGTGTTGAGCGTTTCTTTCAGCTGGAGGATTTCGCCGCGCACGTCCACCGTGATCTTCTTCGATAAATCACCGTTTGCAATGGCCGTAGCAACTTCAGCAATGTTACGCACCTGACCAGTCAGGTTGCTGGCCATGAAGTTGACGTTATCGGTCAAATCCTTCCATGTGCCAGCGACACCGGGCACTTCAGCCTGACCGCCCAGCTTGCCGTCCGTTCCCACTTCGCGGGCGACGCGGGTCACTTCACCTGCAAACGCGTTGAGTTGATCGACCATGGTGTTGATGGTGTTTTTCAACTCAAGAATTTCACCTTTCACGTCTACCGTAATTTTGCGAGAGAGGTCGCCGCGAGCTACAGCGGTCGTCACTTCGGCGATGTTACGCACTTGGCCAGTCAAGTTGCCGGCCATTGAGTTCACTGAGTCAGTTAAATCTTTCCACGTGCCTGCGACTCCGGGCACGTTTGCCTGACCGCCAAGGCGGCCTTCAGTTCCCACTTCGCGGGCCACGCGGGTTACTTCCCCGGCAAAGGCATTGAGCTGGTCCACCGTGGTGTTAATCGTCTCTTTGAGCAGCAGAATTTCACCGCTCACGTTTACCGTGATTTTCTTTGATAAGTCGCCGCTGGCAATGGCCGTTGACACTTCAGCGATATTTCGCACCTGGCCGGTAAGGTTGCTGGCCATGGAGTTCACGGAGTCAGTGAGATCTTTCCATGTGCCTCCGACACCGGGCACCAGCGCCTGCCCACCCAGCTTGCCGTCCGTTCCTACTTCTCGGGCCACGCGCGTAACTTCCGACGCGAAAGAGCGCAACTGGTCCACCATTGTATTAATGGTGTCTTTCAGCTCAAGAATTTCGCCCTTCACGTCCACCGTGATCTTGCGGGACAAATCGCCGCGAGCCACGGCGGTTGCGACTTCAGCAATATTTCTTACTTGGCCCGTCAGGTTGCTGGCCATAAAGTTCACGTTGTCCGTGAGATCCTTCCACGTTCCAGCAACACCTGACACCTGCGCCTGCCCACCGAGCTTTCCGTCGGTTCCTACTTCTCGGGCCACGCGCGTTACTTCACCGGCGAAGGCGTTGAGCTGATCGACCATCGTGTTGATGGTGTTTTTTAATTCAAGAATCTCGCCCTTCACGTCCACCGTAATTTTGCGGGACAAGTCACCGCGGGCGACTGCCGTCGTTACTTCAGCGATGTTTCTGACTTGGCCCGTCAGGTTTCCGGCCATGGAGTTAACGGAGTCAGTCAAATCTTTCCACGTACCGGCGACACCCGGGACGTTGGCCTGTCCACCCAGTCGTCCTTCAGAACCTACTTCACGCGCCACGCGTGTTACTTCACCGGCGAACCTATTCAATTGGTCCACCATTGTGTTCAGCGTTTCTTTGAGCTGAAGAATTTCGCCGCGCACGTCTACCGTGATTTTGCGGGAGAGATCGCCGTTTGCAATGGCGGTTGCCACTTCAGCGATGTTACGTACCTGACCAGTCAAGTTGCTGGCCATGAAGTTAACGTTGTCAGTAAGATCTTTCCACGTTCCGGCCACACCGGGAACCTGCGCCTGGCCGCCGAGCTTTCCTTCCGTTCCCACTTCGCGACCTACGCGCGTTACTTCTCCGGCAAAAGCGTTCAATTGGTCCACCATCGTGTTGATAGTGTCTTTGAGTTCTAGAATTTCGCCCTTCACGTCTACAGTGATCTTGCGGGACAAGTCGCCGCGGGCTACGGCTGTGGTTACTTCAGCGATGTTTCTTACTTGCGCCGTCAAGTTGCCGGCCATCGCGTTTACTGAGTCGGTAAGATCCTTCCACGTTCCGGCTACGCCCGGCACCACGGCTTGACCGCCGAGTTTGCCGTCGGTTCCCACTTCGCGGGCCACGCGCGTCACTTCTGAAGCAAACGAGCGAAGCTGATCGACCATTGTATTAATCGCTTCTTTGAGCTGCAGAATTTCGCCGCGCACGTCCACCGTGATCTTGCGCGACAAGTCGCCGCTGGCTACGGCGTTCGTGACTTCAGCGATGTTGCGGACCTGGCCAGTCAGGTTGCTGGCCATGGAGTTAACCGAGTCAGTCAAATCCTTCCACGTTCCGGCGACACCCGGCACTTTGGCTTGGCCGCCAAGTTTGCCGTCCGTTCCCACTTCGCGGGCCACGCGCGTTACTTCTGAAGTGAATACGCTGAGCTGCTGGATCATCGTGTTCACGATTTTTGCAGAGCGCAGAAATTCACCTTCCAGAGGACGTCCGTCCACGTCCAAGCGCACGGTCTGCGTTAAATTGCCTTGCGCCACAGCAGCAATCGCTCGGGTAACTTCAGCAGTCGGGCGAAGTAGGTCTTCTACCAGCGTATTAACGGAACCTTCCATCTCGCCCCACGCACCCTTGAGTTGATGGAAACGCGTACGCTCGCGCGTTTTGCCTTGTGTACCCACGGCCTGGCCCACACGTTTTAATTCGTGCGCCATATGCTCATTGGCGACAACGATATTGTTGAACGTGTCTGCAATCTTTCCCGGCAGTCCAGTCCATGACCCGGGGAGACGAACAGAAAAATCGCCTTCCTGCATTTTTTGCAGACTTGCGAGCAAAATGGTCAGGTCTACGGAAGCTGATTCCGCGACGGCGACAGTGTGTCCATTTTGTCTTCCGCCGCTCTTTGCTTCGGTTGCGGGAGCAGTCGCGGCCCCACTATTGGGACTGCTTTTTTTCATATCTGTTTCTCCTGAGGGAAGT
This sequence comes from Terriglobales bacterium, assembly GCA_030150795.1. The sequence continues at coordinate 5,376 of JASLFF010000665.1, forward strand.
CGGTTTGCCGAATGGCAAGGGAGGGAAAGATAAATTGAGATCTCCGTTCCGCGAAGGCACGTCGGAAGACGGAGCTGCCGTTATTCAACAATCCTGAGCGCTGACGCTTAGAAAGGATCATGGCCATGATTTGGAACTTGGGAAAATGCGGCTATGGAGCTTTAGAACAGCATACATCGAAACTGAACCCGTAAAACCAATTTTCCTGCTTAACTCGGCTTACGATTGCCGGCAAATAATTGAAATAAAGGATAGATGAGAAGAGATCCTGCGACCGACCGTGACCTGCAAAACCGATAGCTCATTGTTTGATGCAGCCATCCAAGCAGAGGTTGGCTCCCTTTTTCGAGTCTCCTGAAAGGGATCGTTGAATCCCGAGCACCACCTCGCATCATTGTTTGAACCGCCATGGGCGAAACAGAGCAACGCGTGTCCGAATAGTTCGGCGTTCAGAAAATAGCTTCCAAGTGGCTGGGCCGAAGAAATTGGAACAAGCGCTCAGAGAGCGGTCAGAGGGTCTGCTGGTGGATGTTCGTAGAATTTGTCAACATGTCTGTTTGGCCACTTTGGAATACACCTGTCGGTTCAAAACTGATCATTTTCGCTTAACGGCATCGATAAGACCTGACCCTTCGGACAAATTTACGCAATAGAAATTTTGCTGCTTGGAATAGAGAAATTGTTTTTTGAGTCGCTCAGAATCAAGCAATGAGATGTTTGAGTTAAAGTCCCGTAGAAATTCTCTTTTGAAAATCGTAATTGGAAAACCCGCGAGGTCAACACTGTCGCGTTTTTACCTACGGAGATGATTTACCGGGATTCTGAAGGCGTGTAACTGCTTGAAAAGAAATGGTCGGGGAGAGAGGATTTGAACCTCCGACCCCCTGGTCCCGAACCAGATTCCAAAGCTTATTGAAAGCTATTGAAATTCCTTGTTTCTAAGTGACTGATATTGAACCTGTTGCATGCCGTTCGTGGAAAGCTGTTGAGCTTTATTGAAATTGGGGGCATTGGCTGTCACAATTACAGTCCACCACGCACTCGTAGTATTTGTCATATCCGCTACTCATAGCGCAATGCGACTATCGGATTCACTTTCATTGCTTTTCGCGCTGGTATGTAACAGGCGAGGAGCACAATGACCACTAAAAACACAGATACGAGAATGAATGTAGCAGGATCCATTGGATGTACGTTATAGAGGAAGCTTCCCATCAGACGTGTAGCAGCAAAAGCTGCGATCAGACCAATTCCAATTCCCGCACTGGCAAGGAGGCTACCCTGCTTGAGAATCATTATGAAGATTTGCCCCCTCTTGGCTCCGAGCGCCATCCGAACTCCAATTTCGGGCGTGCGTTGCATCACCGAATAGGAAATAACGCCATACATGCCGATCGACGCCATAACGAGCGCTAGTACTCCGAAGGAACCGACCAGGAGCATTGAGAATCGGTCGGCAGTCAGGGACTGGTCAACCAAAGTAGTGAGGGTTGTGAACTTTGCGACGGGAAGATCCGGGTCAACGCTATGGACTGCCTGGCGCACACTATCCGCAATCACTGTTGAATCGCCTTTGGTGCGCACCACAAACTGCATTGATTCCATCGATGGCCATATTTTGATTTCGTTTTGTGTATAAGGGACAAACATCTCGGGACTGGGTTTTTCGCGCAGTGATGCACGTTTAATATCTGCCACCACGCCGACGATCGTTCTTAGTGGATACTTGGTTGTTCCCATGCCCAATTGTTTGCCGACCGGATTTGCAATATGAAAGTATTTCCTAGCTAGTGTGCTGTTCACGATCGCTACGGGTACAGAATTAAGGGTGTCCGTATCTTTGATGTCCCGCCCAGAAAGTAAAGGTGTCCCAACTGCGGCGAAGTATGCTGGCGAAACAAATAAGTAATTTACGTATGGCTGCTCGGAGGGATTGGTTGTTGGATGTTCCGGTATGCGGATTGCCGTGCTATCCGGTGGACCGCCCATTGGAACAACAGAAGCAAACCCCGCCCCCTGCACAGCCGGAATTGACTGAAGACGCAAGAGCACCTGTTGATAGGTCTGTGCCATACGATCTGGATCGGCATACTTCGGGGTGGGCAAAGACAACTCAAAGGTGACAACGCGTGTGGCATCAAACCCAGCATTCGAATGAAGCATGGAGTAAAAAGTTCGAACCAGCAACCCTGCAGCAATAACAAGCACGAGCGCCATTCCTACCTGAGCAATCAAAAGGAGGTTGCGAAGTCTTGGGGCGACTGAACTCCCCACGGAGCGCTGTCCTCCCTCTTTCAGTGCCTCGACCATATTTGTGCGCGATGCCCCTAAAGCGGGCGGTAATCCAGACATCACTCCCGTGATCAATGTAATGCCCACAACGTAAGCGACCACCCGCAGGTCAAGCCCGACTTCATGAAGGTGGGGAATGCCCTCAGGCCCGAGATGCTTTGCGAGATATAGTGCGGCCTCGCCGAAGAGAACGCCTATACATCCCCCCGCAAAGGCCAGCAGCAGCGATTCGGTCATAAGCTGTCGAACCAACCGGCTGCGACCGGCACCCAATGCCCCCCGCAGAGTCAGTTCCCGACGGCGATCCAGCGAGCGATTCAGGGTCAATCCGGAAACATTGGCGCAAGCAATTAGCAGCACTACCGTCACTGCTCCAAGCAGCAACAGCAAGGGATGTCGAGCATCTGCCGTTACTTGGTTTATTAGCGGAACTGCACGGCAGGACCAGCCTTTTTCCCGCTGCAAATGTTCTTCCACCTCTTTCTCCAAAACGACCAACTGTTGCTCCAGCCGGTGAATAGGAACATCCGCTTTGAGTTGCCCAATAACTCCAAGTTCATTGGACCCTGTGGGCGCGATAGGGAGCGCCAGGGGTATCCAAAACTGTGTCTCTTTCGGAAGATCGAGTATTGGGGGAATGCCTTCCTGGTTAGGGAATGTAAAGCTCTCTGGCATGACTCCGATCACCGTGTAGGAATCGCCGTTCAAATCCAAAAATTTGCCTAAAATGTCGACATTTCCGCCGAACCGGCTGCGCCATAGCCGGTTGCTCAGGACAACCACATGCTCATGTCCTGGTTGGTCTTCCTCGTTGTTAAAAGGGCGCCCCAGCTGCGGCGACACACCCAATACCCGAAAGAACCCGGCGGATGCTCGGATACCTTCGAGAAGTTCCGGGTCGCCCGTGCCTGTCAGGTTAAATAAAACCTTCTTAAAGGCACCTATGTTTTGAAATATAGTGTCCGCCTGAGTCAAAATACGGTACTCGCCTGGAGACCACGGCATATCTCCAACGCCGGCGAGAGGTACCTCGCGCCAGAGCATCATGACTTGTTTAGCATTGGGATAAACTAGCGGCTTAAGTAAAATTGTATTTACCAAACTAAAAATAGCCGCACTTGCTCCTATACCGAGCGCCAAAGTAAGCACGGCAATAATAAAGAAGCTCGGTTTTTTGCGCATCCCACGAAGCCCATAGAGCACATCTTGCAACAGCAATTCCACAAGTTATGACCTCCGTCTGTCAAAGTGTTCCCCGAGAACTCAATCATCTTTCCAATTTATATAAACGCTGGCTGTTCTCTGTTGGCTCACAGCATACCGCTTAAATGCCCGTTGAACCAACAAAATCACCTAGTTTACATTGAGGGTCCAGAACCGACCGCAAGGACGAAAGCACAATATAACACCCCAACATTTTTTTAAAGAGCCAAGCACGCCAGAGCAAGTCGACTTGCCTTAAAATCAAAACGAGCATTTTAAGCTAAGAGATCTCTTATCCTGTTTTGAAAAAAGATATCTCTAAGAATAGCAAAATACTGTTGCTTTTTAATTCCTATAGGTGCTGTAATGGCCACTCGTCGAAGTGAAAGGCTAGTTGTATGATTTCGACAAGCTCACAGGCGATTTGGAAATCATGTTCGATTACCTTCCACTTCAGCATTGAAGAAAGGAGGATAATACGATGAAGAAATTCCAGATCCGCAAATTGGAGACAATCAAGACAACCAGTAACGCTTATCCTTGCTGCGTTCCTAGTTAGGACTAAGTAACTTTTTGGACACACTGGGAGGCAATGTTCATGTGTGCATGTTGGTTGACGTATTTTTGGCTTGACTCCCAGTGCATATAGCCACTCATATGGTTTCATGCGTAGTGCATAGGTGAGATTTTATGTATACAGAAGACACTATCGTTGATGTCCAGCCTTTCACTAGACAACGTGAAGGGGATCAGCTAATTATCGGAAGGCCTGAAATAGGATCCTTTATTGCCGTTTCTCCCGAAGCGGTCGACGTTCTTGATTCTCTGGCACAAGGGCGAACTGTTGGGGAGGTGGCTTCACAAGCTCAAAGTGAGGTATCGGATTTGGATGCGTTTCTTTCCGATTTGGAGACACTCGGGCTGGTTAAACCACATGGGGCCAACTGGATCAAGGATAAAGATAGCAAGAAGAAGACACCGTCGGTTGTGCGCTATCACTTTACTGCTTTTCCGCAGAAGCTGGCTCAACGCATTTTTAGCCCCGCCGTTCTTACAGGCTGCTTGCTACTGATCGCGGCAGCGCTGGGCATATTGATTTACGATTCTTCTCTATGGCCACGAGGGATAGACCTTTACTTCACCGGCCAGAGAACCCTCATGTTATCAACCTTATTGGTTGTTACTTACAGCAGTGTTGTGCTGCATGAAATCTCGCATGTGATCGCAGCCAGGGCGCAAGGTGTGAGTTCACGGCTTGGGGTGGGCAACAGGCTTTGGGCATTTGTAGTTGAGGCGGATTTAACCGGCCTCTGGTCGGTTCCTAAGCGGCAACGTTATCTACCGCTACTGGCTGGATCACTTTTTGATGCGATAGTGTCTGCCGGCCTGGTTCTCCTGATATTTGCCAATAAACTTGCCTTGGTAAATATTTCACCTGCAATCGTACATTTGCTGCGCGCAATCTCGCTTACTTACATGACGCGCATATTGTGGCAAGCACTTTTCTTCGTTCGCACGGATTACTACTACCTGATTGCCACCTTTTTCGATTGTCGCAACCTAATGAGCGACACAGAAGATTTTCTCCGCAACCAGGCGGCACGGCTTATTCGCTGGATAAAGCCGGTAGATCAATCAAAGATTCCAATGTCAGAGCGCCGCGTCATCCCGGCGTATGCATTTGTATGGCTTCTGGGCAGGATTATTGCATTTACATATCTTTTCAAAATCACGATACCCCTTGTCCGCCACTATACTATGAGTACGATTCATGCCGTGCAAACAGGATATTCAGCCAATCCCACCAACTTCGTTGATTCCATTCTTATGAGTTTCATTTTTGGCCTGCCCTTTGCCGCAGGAATGGCGATGTGGCTCTTTGGTATTGCCCGTGGTGTAGCCAAATTGGAGACAGCATCCTAATGGCAGCTTCTACTCTCGATAGTTCCAACGGATATCATCTCGATTCCAGCCTTGAAAACCTGATCCCAATTCAGGTTGTAGAGGCGGTTGCCGGTTCAGCGCGCCGTCAATGGCTTCAGGATCGTGTGGCCATGATTGCTAGGATGGAGGGAGATGGGGCACGAACCTCCGTTGTTTCCTGCAATTTTGATGTGGCGGGAGCTTGGGCTGGAGCAAAGGAATTTATTCTGAGCGTATTTCCCGAAATCCAGGCCCAATGTCCCCATTTGATCGAACGGCACAGTTTTGAGCTGACCAGTGCCGCTCCGAGTCTCAGAAGATCTCTTCGGGTGCGCAATCAGACCCTTACAGACAC
>JASLFF010000679.1 GCA_030150795.1 Terriglobales bacterium
TGCCTGCGAGTATGCTCGCGACGTGCTGCCTGTAGTTGAAGGACAAGTCGCTGTGGGCATGCGGCCGTTTATCGTTACGCCGCAAGGCGCCGGCGCCGCCGAACTATATCTTTCCGGCGGCAATCAGGACCAGCCGCGCTCACTCTCGCTTCTGCGCTCATGGCAGGACGTACGTAACTGGCGCAAGTCGCTGCTTGACTGCGCTCCTGAAACAACCTCTGACCTTGTGCACGCGCATTGCTTTGCCGCCGGCATGGCCGCTGTGCGGAGCTGCAGCTGCGTAGTCTACGATCTGAGCGCATGCATTGAAGAGATGGCCATCTCCGCCGGTCTGTGTGAATCTGGCAGCTGGATGGGACGCTCATTCCGCGTGGCTGAACAATTTATCCTTTCGCGCGCCGCTGCCATCATCGTGCATTCGCTCGGACTAAAAGAAGCAGCGCTGGAACGTGGCGCGCCACCAGACGCAGTCTTTCTTGTTCCTGAACCTATCAGTGAAGACAACGAGCCGCCTGCGCTTTCCCAGGATATTGACTTCCTTACTCGACGCTTCGGCTTCGCGCCTGATTCAGTCTCGTTCTTCGTTCCACTGTTCGCTCGCGATGGACAAGAGCATCTTTCGCCCGCAGCCGTTTCAGTGCTGGAAGGCTTTGCTCTGGCCTGCAATGAACTGCCGCAGTTCAACCTGCTGCTGGAAGCGCCTGAAAGCGCGCGTCGAGCTATCAATGAACATGCATCGCGCCTGGGAATTTCGCAGCACGTCGCGCTGGTCCACCAGTTTGACGTGCCTGAAACCATGCAGAACGCGCATGTCGTCGTGGCCATGGGAGAACTTCCCGCCGATCCTGTTGCCGCCCGCCAGCCCAATGAAACCTGCATGAAAAGCCTGTGGCAGGGCAAAACTCTTCTCGCCGCTGACGTTCCCCGCAATCGCGACGCCAGCCCTGAAGGCCGCGGCTGCCTGTGGTTTGAAGCCGACAACCCGCGCGATCTCGGCTATCGCATGGCTTTCGTCGGACGCAACCCCGAATTTCGCAGCGCGCTCGGCGCCGCCGGCCGCATGTTTATCTATGAAACGCGCAACTCATCTGTTATTGGCCAGAAGTACGACGAAGCCTATCGCTTCGCCGCCAGCCGCAAAAAATCCAGCGGCGTTGGCCCTAACACCATCCGACTGGAGACTGCTGAAAACTGGGGATAGCTTCAGCCCACGTTGATCCACTGTAATCTGGTAAGAGCTCGCCGTCTCAACGCGAAATAGTACATCTTGACAAAGCCTGCCTGCGGAACAATTATGTTTTCCAGTCGCAACCGTAAGGGTTAGGCTCTGTTTGCAAACTAGTCACTTGTTATCCTCACGCTTCTCCATTTATAAACTTCTGCCACACCCCTTAAGAAGTTGATCGTAGTTTTCTGCGCGACCCAAAGCTCCAAAAAATCTGCCTTCAAGGTGAGTTCATGAAATTGGCCAAACTGCTGTGTGTTTCTGCTTTCGTCTGCGCCTTCAGCAACCTGATCCTGGCCCAGGCGGCGCCCAACCTGGAAAATGGATTTAAAAACTACGGATCGTACGATGGCAGCCACCTTGACACGGTAAACGTGATGAACGGCAACCTGATGCTGCACATACCGGTACTGCCGGCTTATGCGCAACGGGGTGAGTTCGCGCCGCAGTACTCGCTGTATATGACCTCAAAATCCTGGCAGATCCACTGCAAGCCCAACCCTCCGAATGGACAGATCTGCTGGTGGGATTCGAACAGCCCCGGCGTGATGCTGCTCAGCGCTGAAGGGATCATGGTAAGCCGCACGCTGGTCAAGGACTTCAGCGGCACCGGACAAATTTTCTACACCACGCAGGGATATAGCGTGACCGGCCCAGACGGGTCAGTCCATCAGTTTGCCCCCGTGCCCGGGAAGCCGCTAGATGCCTACTCCAACTACACGGTATTCGAGTCCCTGGACACCTCGGGTTATCACCTGGTGGTTTCCAACCCGGACGCCAACGGCGTAATGAACAATGTGATGGTGATCGACCGGAAAGGCAATCAATATCCGGGAGTATTCTCAACGTATGCCGATTTTAAGAGCTGTTACCATCCGGGCACAAATGCAATTTCCACGCCCAGCAACTACCAGCCTGTGATCGACGATGCCCCTTTCGGTGAGGGGTTTTGCAAGCAGGTAGCCTATCCGATGCAAGTCACCGATCCCAATGGCAACCAGATGAGTTTCTCACAGAGCCAGCTTAAGGGGTTTGCGCCGCCAACCCTTAGCGCAGATACGCTGAACAGAAACATGCCCTTTAGTTTTACGCCGGCAAATCCCGGCACAGCGGACCCAGCCAAGTGCGTGAGCGGACGTGCCATTTATTCCACTGATTTCGTTTACTACAACGCTCCGGACGGCACAACGCAGCCGGTCCAGCGCTGCTTCTCCAATACCCCAATTCAAACTGCCTTCGGAGTCACCGGTGTGGCTGAGGCGCCCAACGGCCTTACCTCCGCTCCGTTAAACCAGATCCTGCAATTGGTCACGGTGGTGCTTGCCGATGGCAGCAAGTGGACGTTCGATTATGACAGCTATGGAGATGTTATTTATGTTGGGCTTCCGGCCGGGGGCCATATTTCTTACGTGTGGACAACGATCTCCATACCGCCCTCGGCTGACGGCCTTACAACAGTCAGCCGAGCTGTGAAAACCAGGACTCTGGACGACAACAAGGGCCATTCCTCGCCATGGAGTTATGCCTGGAGCCTTGCCGGCACGATCCTCACAAACACGGTTACGGATCCAATGTTGAATGACACTGTCCATGTGTTTACGGCGCTGGATGGAGTTACTTCATTCTATGAAACCTCTACACAATACTTTGACGGCGCCAAGGGCGGACAGCCACGCAAGCAGGTGGATACCACTTATTCCCCCAACACAATTACAACCGACGACGGCCTGGTGGGCAATGTTGTCCCCATCACTATCAAAACCACGCTCAACCCAAGCGGCAAGGTAAGCCAAGTCACCAAGCAATATGACACGGGCTTTGGCGCAAACACTTCGATTTTCGGCAATGTGGTGAAGGAATTCGAATACGACTGGGGGCAGGGCTCTCCGGGGACGCTGCTGCGCGAAACCGACACCACCTATCAGTGGCAGAACGACAGCCGCTACCTGGATGCGCAGATGCTCGATCTGCCGGCATCGGTGGTGATTAAAGACGGCAGCGGATGCACGCTCTCTGAAACCGACTACACGTATGACGAAGCAAGCTATTTGACCGGTACAACTGTTAGCACGCAGCACGTAGCTGCACCCAATCCGTCACCCGTGCGCGGCAACCTGACCACGGTCACCCGTTGGCTGGCTCCCACGAGTTCCTGCAATCCTAAGGGCGGCACGGCCATTGCCAGCCATACCAACTGGTATGACACCGGGGAGCCATTTAAGAAAATCGATCCCCTGGGGTACACCACCACGCTCAGCTATGACTCCGCTTACGCTTCAGCTTATGTTACGCAGACGTGTTCCTCCCAAACCGGTTCAGTCACGCATTGCGTGAGCGGAACTTATGATTTCAACACCGGCGTGCTGACTAGCCTGACCAATGAAAACGCCACCACGCAAGCGAGCGGAACCACGCCGGGCGATCCGGCGCATACCAGCAACTTTACGTATGACTTTATGTTCCGTATCACGTCGGCAAAGGCGCCGCCAGATCCGGGCAATGGCGGCCTGCAGGCGCAAACCAGTTTCAGCTTCTCCGCGCCCAATGTTTTCCCGCTTTCCGTGCAGCGGACCAAGTCGATCACGACCGCGCTGAGCGACTCTGCCACCAACTTCTTTGACGGCCTGGGCCGCGTCACGAATGGCCAGCATGTGCTCCCCGGCGGGACCGCCAATGTGGATACCGCGTTTGACCTTGACGGGCATCCGGCCACGGTCAGCAATCCATACTTCTCCACCTCTGACCCGACCTATGGCAACACCACAAACCTGTATGACGCGCTGGACCGGGTCACGCAGACCACCAAGCAGGATGGCAGCGTCAGCAAAGTCAGTTACGATCAGGCGGCTCCGGGGGTAGCGGGGGTCTGCACCGTTTCTACCGACGAAGCCGGAAAGCAGCGGCGTGGCTGTTCAGACGCTTTGGGCCGGCTGGTGGAAGTGGACGAGCCAAACCCAGGCTCACAGGCTATCGCTGCTCAAGGTACGGTGAACATCAGCGGCACGCTCAAAAGCCAAGCAGGCGTTGGGGCATATGGATCGGCTACGGCCACGGCGCAGGTTACAATCGGTGGCTCGGATGGCACGCACAGCGTAATTCCAACGTGCACCGCCCAACAGATAAGGTCCGGCACGTGCGACCAGACTCCGGAATGGTTTAATGACACCGGTACGGTTCACATCACCATCAACGGCCACGAATACGATTATCCATTTGGGCAGGGTGATGGCCCTGACATTGCATCGACGGTCGCATCAGGTTTGGTGAATGCGATTCAGGCTGACTCGGCTCGCGTAGTGAACGCATCGATCAGCTCTTCGGCCCAGAATGTGGTGGTGCTGACTGCGCTGAGCGCTGGAGCAGCGGGCAACAGCATAGCGTTTTCCACGGGCTCAACTTCAGACTTCACCACCGCGCCCGCCAGCGGCAATCTGGCCGGCGGCGTGGACGCTTATCCCGGGGTAACGGTTTACGATAAAGGCACGGTCACATTTACGGTGGGCGGCTTCAGCGCGCAGGCCTGCTATGGGCGAAGCACAGATTGCGCCGCGCCTCCGGCAGGCTGTGCCACGGGAGACAGCACCTCCGCGCAGGTAGCGTGCATTCTGGCTTCAGGTTTGAATGCTTCCGGGTCACCGGTGACCGCCAGCTATTCCGGCAGCAGCCTGACTCTTACCTACAAGACAGCAGGCGCGGCAGGCAACGGCATTGCTGTAAGTTCCAGTTCGCAGAGCACGCAGACTACGTATAGTTTCTCGCCGCCTTCATTCTGCGCGCCTCCGGGCTGCAATGGCACGCTGGGCAATGGGTTGAACGCGCTTGATCTGAACAATAATCCTTTTGTCACCCAATACCAGTATGACGGACTAGGGAATCTGCTGCGCGTGGACCAGAAAGGTACTGCGCCTTCAGACAGCACGCAATGGCGCACCCGTACGTTTACCTACGATTCACTTTCGCGGCTGCTCACGGCAACTAATCCCGAGTCGGGAACCATCGCTTACTCTTATGACCTCGATGGGAATCTTCTGCAAAAGACTTCGCCCGCGCCCAACCAGACCGGGACAGCAACGCAGACGGTTAGCTATTGCTATGACGCGCTGCATCGCCTTCTCGCAAAAGGCTACAGTGCGTCGCCTAACGCTCCGCAACAATGCCTGGCGACCTCGCCGTGGTTGCCCAATCCGGCAACAGTTTACGCTTATGACTCCGGTACAAACGCCATCGGCCATCTCACCTCGCTTACCGACCAGGCCGGAACCGCCAGCTACACGTATGACATTCTGGGAAGATTGTCGGCGGAAACGCGGACGCTTACCGGAGCCAACAACGCTTCAATTTCCAAAAACCTCAGCTATGAATATAACCTCGACGGCTCGCTCTACAAGCTGCATTACCCCAGCGGGAATGTCGTTACGTATGAGCCTGGAGCAGCGGGACTGACGCTTTCCGCCAAGGACAGCGGCAACAATATCAACTACGCCACCAGTGTCACGTACGGGCCGGACAGCGGTCTCACCGGCTTCATCAGCGGCTACAGCACAAGCTTTGCCGGAATCACCAACGCCCTCACTTACAACAAGCGATTTCAACCGATAAACATGTCGGCCAACGCGCCTGGGCAAACAGTCTTCTCGATCGGCTATGACTTCCACTCAGGCAATGGCACTTCGGGAGCAGACAACGGCAATGTTTTTGGCATCACCAATTACAAAGACACGACCCGCAGCCAGACGTTTACCTATGATCCGCTGAACCGGCTCATCTCCGCGCAGAACGCCGGAACAGATTGCACAGTCAACGTGCTTGGCGGCAACAAGAAGTTCTGGGGCAACACATATACTTACGACGCCTGGGGCAATCTGCTCAACAAAACCAAGATCGGAACGGCCTGCGCGGGAGAAAACCTGAGCCTCACCGCAGACGCCCACAACTGGATTCACGCCACAGGCGGCGCAGATTATCAGTACGACGCCGCGGGTAACATGACATTCAACGCCACGCCCCCGACCCAAAATTACACCTACGACCAAGAAAACCGTCTTACGGGAGCTGCGGGTTATGCCTACACCTACGACGGCGACGGCAACCGTGTGCGCAAGTCAAGCGGCAGTACGGGAACACTCTACTGGTACATGACGCCGGGAATCGTGGGCGAGAGCGACCTGAGCGGAAACCTGACCGACGAATATGTCTTTTTCGACGGTGAGCGCGTCGCACGCAAGAGCACGAATGGCGTTTTCTATTATTTCTCTGACCACCTCAAAACTGCTTCTGTGATTACCGATTCCGCCGGCGTGATCAAGGCCGAATCGGATTATTACCCTTGGGGAGGCGAACTCCAGTTCGTCGCGAACGATTCCAATCATTACAAATTCGCTGGAAAAGAACGCGATTCCGAAACCCAACTCGACTACTTCGGGGCGCGGTATTACTCGAATGGGTTGGGACGATGGGTCTCTGCAGATTGGAGCCCAACCCCGATTCCGGTGCCGTATGCAGATTTTGGCGATCCGCAGTCACTCAATCTATATGGATTTGTCGGAGGAAACCCGGCGAGCAAGGCTGATCCGGATGGACACTGGCCAGTGCTACTTGCCCCCGTGGCAGAAGAGATTATCAAGGACACCGTAATTGTTATCGGAGCAGAGCCAGTAATATTGGTAGTGACCGCGCTCAAAGCGGCTGATTTCGTTGATCAGGTGATGCATCCCCAGAGCGTTGGCCAGTCCAATGCTGACGAACGTGCTGCGATCGAGCAGGGGAAACACGAGCGAGAGCAGCAAAATGGTGGAGTAGATCCTCAAGAACCCCAAGCCTCTAGCAGTGGCGCCGGAGCAAGAAAAGGTGGAGAGCCGCCACAGCTCAAGGCAGGCAAAGAAGCACACAAAAATGAGGAGGTCCGACCAGGAGAAAAAGCTGAGGTGCGCACACCTTCTGGCAAACGTATGGACCGTTATAATGCGGACAAGGCACACATAAGGGAAATCAAACGGAACAACGCCAGAGGACGTAAGGCTGGAGAAAAAAAATTGAAAGAATATAAGAAAGAGATGGACAAAGCTACAGGAAAAGACCACACGACAGAATTAACGGTTTATGACGACAAAACGAAAAAATGAAAACTAAAATGGCAAAAACGGTAACACCTTCAAGCAGTTATCAACTTCGACTGCCAGAAAAAATCTGCGAGCAGAATGATGGACGGGTATCTAGCTTCTGGCTTGATGGAGCACCTTTGTTGGTTCAGCTCTCCAGTTATATTCGTAGCAAGGGAGCGCAATTGACAGCAGAGGACCGCATCAAAGAACGCATTAAAAAGCACGATGCGAAGTGGCATAAATGGAAGGAGAAAATTCATCCTGACGCGGACGTCGACCAAGCAACAGCCGAGTTTACTGACGATGACGGTCTGCTTTGGATACACTCATATCTCGTATGGCCGCACCTTACGGTTTATTCGATTATATCGGGTCCCCAGCCCATGGTTAGAAACTCCGGCAACTGGGCCCTCCAGAGCCTCAAGACCTTACGTCTAACTACTCACTGATTCAACCCGGAAGGCAAGAAGGGGGAGACGGGGACAGGCGAATCGCCACGCAAACAAATGCATCATCGTGGCTAATCAACTTCGCTACGAGCGCTGCCACTGTCGCAAGACCGCCCGAACATCTTGTCCGATCTGTTGGTACGCTTTCTCAAGGAAGTTGCTTCCATGCCGCTCCCATCTCTTGGCGACAAAGTTTGCCGGATAAACCAAGATGTCTCCACGCCCCGGAAGTCCATGGATGGCTAACTCAGTGCCTTGGTCATCAGTAGCTATGACCCGTCCACAAGGGCCTGCCCAAAGGCTATTCCACATAGTTAATTACCGCGTTAATCGAGTCTGTATCAACTGGTTCTGAAGCAACCCACGCTGCAAATGCTCGGTCGAGTGCCGGCAAAGTGAGGGGCTGCTCGGAGTCCTGCGGTGAAAAGCCCTCTACGAACTTCGAAGCATTCTCAAGCTGAGTTTTCACCCACGCAGTTTCGCTCTCGTTTAGCATATCAATTTTCTGTTGCATCCAGTGACTGTCCCCTACTCCGTCTGCTGGCTTACATTCAGCAAAACGCCCACGCTGGCCAACATTACAAACAGGCTTGATCCCCCGTAGGAGATAAACGGCAGAGGAATGCCCTTGGTCGGCAGCAGGGCCAGCACCACGCTGATGTTGAAGAAGGCCTGAACCACGATCATTGTTGTCACGCCGACGGCAAGGTAGCGGCCAAAGGGGTCGCGCGCGCGCAATGATGTTCGCAGTCCGCGCCAGGCAAAAATAAAAAACAGAGTGGCGATCACCACTGCGCCAATCAGTCCCAGCTCTTCTGCCGTTACGGCATAGATAAAGTCGGTATGCGGCTCCGGCAGGTAAAAAAGTTTCTGTTTGCCTTCCATCAGGCCCACTCCGGTCATGCCGCCTGTGCCTACGGCGATCAATGATTGATTGATATGAAAGCCGATTCCCTGGGGGTCGCGCTCAGGATGAAAGAAGACCACCATGCGCGCCAGCCGCCACGGGACAAAAATCAGCATGTAAGCCAGCACCGGGACGATCGGCACCAGGCCGGCGGCAAAATATCTGAGGCGCATGCCGGCTGCGTAGAGAATGGCCGCGGTCACGCCCAGGCAGACGAGCGCGGTGCCCAGGTCAGGCTGCTTCATGATAAGCCCGGCAAAAAGAAATGCCGGGATCACTGCCGGGAGCAACGTGTGCCGCCAGTCGTCCATGGATTTAGTGCGCGATTCCAGAAAGAACGCCAGAAACAGGATAAGCGCCGGCTTGGCCAGTTCCGACGGCTGAAATGACATAAAGCCGCCCAGCTTGATCCATCGGTGCGTGTTGTGCGAGCGATCAAGAAAGAAGACCGCCACCAACAGAATGGCGGTCACGCCCAGCAGCGAAAATACGATCGCCGGTTTTTTCCAGCGGCGATAATCAACCGTCATGGCCACGGACATTGCCGCCAACCCTGCCACCGCCCAGCCCAGTTGCCGAAAAAGGAAATGGTATGGCGAGCCAAACTTTTCGCTGGCCATTACCGCTGACGCGCTGAAGACCATCAGCACGCCCAGCACCACCAGCAACAAAGTCGAACCAAACATCCATTTGTCTACACCGACTCGTTTGGCCACTAAGACCTTTCTCCTGTTGTTACTGGAGTGAGTGACTGGACCAGCTGTTTAAAGACGCGTCCGCGATGCTCGTAATTTTCAAACTGATCAAAGCTGGCACATGCCGGCGCAAGCAGCACTACGTCGCCGGATTTGGCGGAATCAAAGGCCTGGTGCACCGCGCGCTCCAGCGTACCGGATCGCACTATGGAAGTGGAATTTTGGAGATGGGAAGCGATTTTGTCTGAGGCGGCGCCAATCAGGTAGGCGCGCCTCACCCGCTCGCGTAGCAGCGGATTGAGCACCGTGTAGTCGCTGCCTTTATCTTTGCCGCCAAGAATAATGTGGATGTTCGCGGGAAAGGATTCCAGCGCTTTTACCGTGGCATCAACGTTCGTGGCTTTGGAATCGTTATAGAAAGTAACGCCATTGATGGTCGCGACCAGCTCAAGCCGGTGCTCTACCGCGCGAAATTCCTTCACCGCCTGCCGCACCTGCAGCGGCGTGCAGCCTGCAACCATGGTCATAGCGACAGCGGCCAGCACGTTCTCCAAGTTATGTTCGCCTTTGAGCTGAATATCGCCGCGGCTGAGCACTGGCTGCTCTTGCCCATTCTGGCGGAAGATGATCTGGTCGCCTTTCAAAAACGCGCCATTTTCCACACGCTGCTTGCGGCTGAACCACAACAGTGTGCCTTTGACCTTGTCTTTCAAAGCAACACAAGTTGGATCGTCGGCATTCAGCACCGCAAAGTCAGCGGATTGTTGCTTTTCAAAAATCCTGGCCTTTGCAGCAACATACGCTTCAAATGTGTGGTGGCGGTCCAGATGGTCCGGGGTAGTGTTCAGGATCGCGGCAATCCACGGGCAAAACTGCTCGATGCTCTCCAACTGGAAGCTCGAAACTTCCAGCACCACCATTGTGTCCGGCGTTGACTGTCCCGCCAGCGAAATCACCGGGGTCCCGATGTTGCCGCCCACCAGCGTTTTCTTCCCACTCTTGGCTAGGATCTCTCCCACCAGCGTCGTGGTGGTGGTCTTGCCGTTGGAGCCGGTAATTGCCAGCACTTTGCCTTTTAGGAATCGATAGGCCAATTCAACTTCACCGATCACCGGGATTCCAAGCGTCCGCGCGTGCTGCAACTGCGGCTGGTCTGAAGGAACTCCGGGGCTCACGACGATCAAGTCCTGATCGCGAAAAGTGCGCTCTCCGTGGCTGCCGGTTTCAATTGATATGCCGCGGTCCAGCAGGGC
>JASLFF010000811.1 GCA_030150795.1 Terriglobales bacterium
CATAAACCAGATGGAATCGAATCCAAACCTGGCAATGGCGTCCCATTCAGCTGGCGGTACGCAACACAAGTCGATTGCCCTGTTGTATTTCTGGCTCAGGTCAGCAAGCCACGCCCACGTATTGATTTCATACACGCTGGGATATTTATGCCAAGTCAATGGATAGGCTGGCGCCTGAATTTTTTCAACAAGAGTTGCACTCACGGCGGTTCCCCTCACTGCGGAATGATTTGTTCTCAACCTTCGGCCATGCGCGCGACGAAGAGCGGGCCTTAACCTCGCTTGTTCGCGCTATCCCCTCACTGAGTAGCTTAGGATGTGTGAATTTGTATAGATACTGACAGCACTGACAGGTGTCTGGCGCCTCAAATAGAACAAGGAGCATGATCGGGCACGATTCATCCGCACTCACGGCTGGCGCGAGTTGTACAAATATGCTCTTTGGGAAACTGGCCTTCGCTGCCCCGGAAGTCTTAATCCGTCAACGGTTCGAAGTGGGACGTTCTGGAGGTAAATTCGCTCTTGAATAAACTTTCCAAAGCCAGATATGGGGTCAAATCTCTGTTTGGAGTAGAGGAAAAACCCATGAGTTATTGATTTGAATGGTGGGCGATCACGGACTCGAACCGTGGACCTCCTGCTTGTAAGGCAGGCGCTCTAACCAGCTGAGCTAATCGCCCTCTCGCGCCGTTAATCGTCCTGATTTCGCGCGGTTTTAAGCGGTGTTTGCAGTATAGCGGCTGCGATGGAACGCGGTCAAAAAAGCAGTTTTCCCAAAATGGCATTAACCGCCCATTTGCAAAATGGGTTACCTAGGTCACTCCTGCCTGATCTTTAAGTAAACACTCTCTTAGAATGGCCATGTTAAATTTGGGCTCTCCCCGGAACCCAGAAAGTTGTGGAAATGGCCAACTTCTTCGACAAGCTCCCCACCATCCTTGTATTGGCCGTCATGGTGGGCATTTTTGTTGCGCTGCGCCGCCATGTTAAATCGCCGCGGCTACACTTGTGGATCACGGCCTGGGGACTCATTTTTGTCCACTTTTTTGTCCAGGTGTTTGAGCCCGCTGACGGCAATTTGACGCCCTTGACGTTCATGATCGCTCTGGGGTCCCTTCAGCTTTCCGCCCTTTACTTTGTTGCTTCTTTGACATCGTTTTTTGAGGATACACGCCTCACATTCAGTCTGCTGACTTTGACAGGTGTGCCCGCGCTGGCTTACACCGCCGGGCTGGCCTACGAACTGAATTGGCGATGGCTCTACATTGCCTGCGCTGCCATTATTTTTTACGGGACGATTGTATTCGTGGTACTGCGCCGCAAGGTTTTCGCTACGTTTTTTGTTTGGGCGCCGATCGTTGCCGTCACCGGGACTGTGGCTGTGGTGCGGGCATGGCATGGGCACTACAATTTTGGTTTTCTGGCCATTCTAACCCTGGGCTTCGCTTTTCCTGGATTCTTGTATTTCAGACGCTATCCGCGCTGGTCGCCCGGAGTTGTCACCAGCGCCGGAGGCTTTCTTCTGTGGGGTGCGGTCTGGCCCATTGGAGCGATGCTGGATGCGTGGGCCCCCAATCTCAAAATAAATCCCGAGCTCTGGAACACTCCCAAATTCTTCGTCGCCTTTGGAATGATCCTGACGTTGTTGGAGGACAAATCAGACTTTCTGCGGTCCGCACGGCGGCGTGAACAGAAACTGAACCGCCAGTTGCAGAAGTTTTCCAGCATCACTTCCAGGCTTCTTGGCGGCGCGGACGTAAATTCAGTTTGTGGTGAAATCGCCGCTGCCATCAGGGAAACCAGCACCTTTAATCGAGTGGTGATTATTCTCAGCAACGATCGCAAGAATCTGTTTTGCGCGGGAAACGCCGGTTATGAAGGCGATGCAAAAAATCTCCTCGAGCACAAATGCAATGAGGTCTGGAAGTTTGAAGACCTGGTGGAAGCGTGCAGCATAGGCCAGAGACTGGGTGAGAGATCGGTAATCCTGCGGCCAGAGCAAATGGAAAAATACGGCCAAATACCGAGCGCCACAAGCTTTAAAGCGTCAGGCTATTGGGTGAAAGGGAACCAGGTGCTTGTACCATTGCGTTCCATGCGCGGTGCGCATGTGGGATGCATTGGCTTGAGCGATCCACGAGATGTGACGCGAGTGAATGCAGAGGAGCTAACCAGGATCGAGTTGCTGGCTGGTGACCTGGCGGTGACGGTGGACAATGCCGCTTTACATCGTCAACTGGCACGCGCGGAAAAGCTGGCAGCCATTGGGCAGCTCGTAGCCGGTGTGGCCCATGAATTGAATAATCCGCTTACATCCATTGTGGGTTATACAGAACTCATTAGTGACGATGTTCCACAAGGTCCAGCCCGGCAGAAGCTGGACAAAATGTTGCGTGAAGCCCAGCGCATGAAGCGCATTATCGAAAACCTGCTGCGGTTTGCCCGCCAGAACAGCTTGGCTAAGAAATCGGCAAATCTTGAAACGTTATTGCAAGACGTTCTGGCGCTGCGCGAGTACCATCTGCACAATCAAGATATCGAAGTCCAGCTGCAAATTGAGCCTGGCCTGCCTCCCGTGGCGCTGGATGAAGATCAATTCAAGCAGATCCTATTGAACCTGCTCAATAATTCCATTGATGCGCTGGAAGGGTTTTCCAGGAAACGAATTAGGATTGAGGCAAGCAGCAACAATGGCCGCGTGATGCTTTGCTTTGACGATAATGGCAACGGCTTTACCGACATAAATCGTGTTTTTGATCCCTTTTATACGACAAAGCCTGTCGGCAAAGGAACCGGCCTGGGCCTGAGCATTTGTTATGGAATCGTGAAAGAACACGGCGGAGAGATCCACGCGGCAAACCTTGAGCCGCATGGCGCACGCATTTCGCTGGAGTTGCCGGTTGAATCGATCACACTTGCGGCCCAGGGCGTTTTGAAATAATGTTGCGAAGCTCTCTATGGAAACACAACTTCCTTCAGCTGTGATCCATTGTGATAACGGACAAGCTGATTCCGCAAAGCGCACCTACAGGCTGCAGCGGGCTAAATGTTGAATCGCGAGTACAGCATCATTCCCGCGATGAGAACAAACAAGAGTGCAGAGCCCGCGCCACACACCTTGACCCACGGCTCGATCCGGTTCATTTTCACGATCAATTCCTGCTGCTCTTTAGCCATGTGGGCCTCAGAGTTTCCCAGGAACAAC
>JASLFF010000033.1 GCA_030150795.1 Terriglobales bacterium
CCGAGATTGAAAGTAAACAATCAGGAGTATATGTACCGCGGAGCTTACCGTTATTCGGCAAATAATTGGGGCTGCCGTTTGCGGGGATTCTTCGGCAGCCCCGTTTACGGCTGTAGCACCATCGGGCTGGCCTACAGTCGCAACTTGTTGGTACTCAAAATCGACAATTCCGCAATCAACCAGCCGGTGTTTTTGAAATTGCAACTAAAACCTGCGCCGGCCTGTGCCACTTCTTTTTGCTGTGGCCGCAAGATTTAGTTTGGGGCTGCCGTTTTGCGGATCCGGCAGCCCCGTTCACGGCTGTAGTGCCATCGGGCTGGCCCACAGTCGCAACTTTTCGGTAAGCGCCGCGGCGCATTACCTTTCAAACCGATACGCGCAGTCCGTGCCACATGCGTCACCGCCATCGCACTATTACTCGCGAACCACGGGCCCTGGCTGCGCTCACGAAGAAAAAACCACACCCGGCGAGGGTTCTGTTCAGCTGCGCGGACGATTAGCAAAACAAGAGCTGTCCACCAGCCGGGTGCGGCACCGCTTTCGAGCTCCACTGGAAAGCGGTTGAACTACTGCCACCGCCGCATCTTGTCCGGTGGGCAGAAAATTCTTCTAAACTTTTTTAAATTGGGTCACGGCGTGTACCTTCCAGCCCGGATTCCGGGGAAGGTCGTGCCGAGGCCACTCTTCAGGCATCACCATAAGGCGAGCGCTGATTCATGTCCGGAAGGAAAGAAAGTTCCGTAAATCAGGATAAAAACTGCTGTACTGCAAAAAAGACCGGCATATCGCGGCGGGCGTTATTTTATTGTGTGAGGATATATCGTCGCCTCTCTGAAAGGCGCGATTTTGCTGGCTCCGCCGCCAACGATCTCTTTTTTTGAGAACTTTCTTGAATGCATTGTGGACTGGAGCGGGCAACCAAACTGTTCCCAAAAGAACACATTTGGCGAAAAGTTCAATACCTGTCTCCAAAATGGAACTACAGGGGAACTGCCCATATGGCCATATGGTTGTAGTCAATCTTCTTTGGCCAGGACTGACCTTAATGCGCTGCGGACCAGCAGGTCGCCGCTATAGTCGCCGTCATAATCAATCAGGCCTTGCTTGCGGAAATTATTTAGAAAAGTACTCACGCGCGACCGTGACGTGCCGACGATTTCGGCCAGCGTCTCCTGACTGACCTTGGGAATCACGATTTCGGTCTGCAGCGAATTGTCGAAGCCGGCGAGCAACAAGAGCACGCGCGCCAGCCGTTTCTCGCCGGTATGAAAGAGCCGGTCAATCAAATCTTCCTGCATGCGCACGTTGCGCGAGACGATAAACGACACAAAAAATTTGAAAAACTGTTGATCACCCCGCAAGACCTCAAGAATTGCCTTGCGCTCCGTCCGCAGCACCGTGCACTCGGAAATGGCGATGGCGGTAGTCGTGCGTATGGCATGTTCCGCGACGATGCATTCTTCGCCCATAAAATCGCCTGCTCGAAGCAGCGCAATCGTGGCTTCCTTGCCTTCCGTGGAGACGGCCATCAGCTTGACGCGGCCTTTCAATAGATAAAAAACGCAATTCGCAGGCATGGCCTGGTAAAAGACAGCATCTTTCTTCTTCAACCGAAGCACGCTGCTGCCGATACCCGGCACGCGCAGGCAGGACACAGCGCTATCAATCAGCGAAGGTAGCGCTTTGCTCCCTTTGCCGGAAACAGGGACTCTGTTGTCAGCCTTGCCGTCTCTTTCCATTTGTTAGCTCATCCGTAAAAATTAAGAATCATTCGTAGCCCGCGAATGCTGCAGGCGCACAGCGACGCCCGCCCCGGAAAACGGGCATCGCTATTTGTGTTTCGTTCCACAACTGTTCTTCATGGCTGTGGTAGTGGTCTTTCGCTCACCGTAGGCCTTGGAACTATCGGATCAACTGTTGGCCGGATCCGGGGCGGCACGCCGCCACTCGTTGTAACGTCATGCGGCATCAGCACGATCGCGTAATTATTTGCCGGATTCGGATCTCTGCCCTGAAACATGATCAGGGCCGCGGCTTTTGCGCTGCTTGCGCTTGGCGCTGCTTCCACAATGATGGTCCAGCTCTGCCCCGGCAGCAGCGTACCCAACCGGCATTCCACGCGCAATACGTTCAGAATGCTTCTCGATTGCGTGCACGTCCCGCCCGACGAGTCCGTGATGGATTGGATTTTTATACTCGCTGGCAGATGCTGCATCAACACTACGCCATTCGCGCTCATCGATCCAAGATTTCTTGTTTGCCATGTGATCGTTCCGCTCGCAGCTCCATCCACGTAAGTCCCGCTCAACTCCAGATCAGTAACACTCGCCGGTGCTACCACCGGAGTCGGGCTTGGGCTTGGTGCGGGAACCGGAGTCGGCGTTGGCGTAGGACTCGGACTTGGGCGGGGAGTCGGAATGGGTCCTGGTGTTGGTGTTGGATTTGGCGCCGGAGCTGGTGTTTGACTCGGCGTGGGCGTTGGATTTGGGGGAGGGGGAGGAGGTGCTGAGACAGTCGTCGTCACGCTCGCAATTCCGCTTGCAGGATTTGCCAATGTCATCGCCTGGCCGGTTGCGTCCAGAGCTTGCAGGCTGGCTCGATTCGTCACCGTCGCTAACAAGGTCTCAGTGATTCCTACGGCAACCGTGCTTCCCGCTGGCACGCTGCCAAGATTGCATGTAACAGCTGTTGCCGCCGTCGTGCATGTTCCCTGGCTTGGAATTGCCGATGCAACAGATGCGCTGCTTGCGGCGAAAGCATCCGTAACAATCACTTGAGGAACCGCCGCGCTGCCATTGTTTGTTACCAGAATCTCGTATCCGGCAGTGGAGTTCGCGGGCAATACTGTTGGACCGCTGATGCTGACCGCAAGATTCGCTACCGCAGGCGCCGGAGGCGGCAGAGGCGGAGCGGGCGCAGATGGAGTAACTGCGTTCGATGGTAGAGACGGTAGGCTGTCGCCAACCTGATTGGTAGCTACCACTACGAACGTGTAAGTAACGCCATTGGTTAAGCCAGTAATTAAAACCGACGTCTGAGCTGCGGGCACGGTCACGGAGCGCTCAATCTGATTTTCAATTTCCACATCAACGTGATACGTAACAATCGGGAACCCGCCGTTCAGGTAAGCCGGAACCGCTGTCCATGAAACTGAAGCTGAGGAATCATGTCCGGCGGCAGCAATGTTGGTCGGCGATTTTGGCACCGACGGCGCAAAAGGCATGATGATCAGGCTGGGCTTGGAGAAAAGGCTTGTTCCCTGGTCATTGGTTGCCGCCACTTCAAATTGATAATTAATGTTGTTCACCAATCCATTGATGGTGATCGATGTGGGCACCTCGGTGGAACCCGGAGGCGCCGTAACGATTACATCCGGCATCGCCAAGCCGGGAGAATTCAGTAAATTATGGACCGTATAGCTGGTTACAGTTTGTCCATCAGGAGATGGAACCCAGCTCACCTGCGCTGACGCATTTCCGGGCGTCGCGACCACATTCAGCGGTGGCCCAGGAACAGCCGGAGTCACCGGCTGCGGCGCTACCACCCACCAATGCCCCTGCTGTGGCAGGAGTCCGTGCGCCGGATCGTCAGCCACGTACAGCGTAAGGTCCCTGGGATCGAGCGTCATGGCACTGAGCAACTGGAACCCGCTGGCATAGCTCAGGTTGACCTGAAACGATATTGGATCAACCAGAGATATGCTTCCGGGCTGACCGACAAATAAAGTTCGGCCATTCAATGCAGGATAAATCTGGTCGCTCATCACAAAGGATGGGGTGACCGTTTCTTTCTGCAGGAAGTTTGTGCCATGGCACGGGTTCAGGCCGTTTTGCGGCGTCATGCACTGGTCAGCGTTGGGAATGATGAATGCCGCGCGCCCATCTCCGCCATATAGGTCGTGACCAATCCATCCCAGGCCCATGTCCCTGGTGTTATCAGGGGTACTGCCGATCACCTGAACATTGGTGCATGGAACAACATCGGTTTGCGGCGCTGTGATGCGCAGAATGTCACCGCTCTGCTTGAAGCCGACGTAAAGATTGTCGTCAGGCCCCAGCACCGCAGAGTTAGGGACGTTCCCGGCAATGCCGCACGCCGGCAGGCCGTTATGTCCTGCGCCTCCATTTCCGGCCAGCACTTCCTGGTGGATGATATCGATGCCGCCATGTCCGTTGTCTGCCCCTGGAATAAAGTGCAGACGGAAAATACCGTGGGTGTTGGCTTGCATGTCCACGGTGTAGAGATTGTTGGTGCCTGGATCAAAGGCCATCTGTCCCGGCTTAAATTGCACTCCCGCAACAAATGGAATGCAGGTGGCTGCATTCATCAAGTGCGGGCCCGGGGAATCAATATCAGGATCGAGCCTGCACAAGCCAAATCCACCTTGATCGCCTGACCACAAATGCCGGTACTGCTTGCCAGTGGTGGGATTAATCCCAGAACCGCTCAGCACCACGCCGCCCCCAGGAGCTGTTACGCCATCGGCAAACTTTACCAACGTTGCAGGACGGATGCTCAAGCCGCTATTTCCAACGTTCCACCAGCGTCCAAAGCCGCCGGCAATGCCTTCCGTTGGATCATCGGCGATATAAAGGTTCATGTTCGTGCCATCCAGCGCCATGCCGCTCAGGAACTGGAACCCTGAGGCGTAGTTCATGGTGACTTGCAAGGTCGCCAGATCCACCAATGTCACGTCACTGGGATTGCCGACAAATAAATTTCTGCCATTGAGCGCAGGGTAAAGCTGATCACTCATCACAAAACTGGGCACTGCCGTTTGCGCCACAAGAATATTTGTGCCGTGGCAGAGCGTGTTGCCATTCTGCGGCGTAAGGCATTGATCGGCGCTGGGGATCACCCACGCTGCGAGTCCGTCACCGCCAAAAAGATCATGGCCGATAAAGCCCAGACCAAAATCTTTTCTGCCGTCTGGAGTGCTTCCGATGACTTGCACATTGGCGCAGGGCAATGGTTCGGTCTGGGGAGCGATGACCCGCAGGATGTCACCGCTGGCCTTGAACCCTATATAAAGGTTGCCGTCAGGGCCGAGCACGGCGGAATTGGGAACATTTCCAGCGATACCGCAGCCGGGCAAGGCCTGTCGCCCTGCCAGTTGATTGCCGCCCAGAACTTCCGTGTGAATGGGATCCACCAAGCCATGGCCACTTCCTCCCGAGGGAAGATAATGCAATCGGAAGATCCCCCGGGAGTTGGCCTGCAGGTCCACCGCATAAATGTTGTTGAGAAGTGGATCAAAAGCGAATTGCCCGGGTTTGAACTGGACGCCATCAACAAACGGCATGCAAAACCCGCTGTTCAAGAAGTGAGGCCCAGGCGTGTCGACATCAGGATCAATACGGCAAAGGCCAAAGCCGCCCTGGTCACTGGTCCACAAATGACGATATGGCGCGCCGGTCTTTGGATTAATTGCGGTGCCACTTAAAACCATTCCGCCGCCGGGTGAGGTTACACCCGTGGCAAATGGAGTTGGTGTTTGGGCGCTTGCCGTGGGAGCCGCCATGCCCGCGAAGATTACCAGGCTAATCCAAAATCTGGAGACCAGGCTCGCCATCAAATTGAGCCATGGCCTTAGAACTATGTTGATTGTTCCGTCCGTCGTGCCCGTTAAATCCATCATCGTCGTCATCCTTTGCTGTCCGGAGGCTACTTGATCGAGAAAACCAAATTCACTTGAGCGCAAGAGGTCCCGTCCGCTTGACGGAGAGCCGCCGCGAGCCAAAAAACTTCACTTCTTTGCGATAAACGCTATGCGCGCCGTGCTGGGCTGATTGGACTGCAAAAGGAAAGCTGGCTGAACTACACAAGAATCGTCACGCTTTTAAGCCGGGTGTAATGCTTTGCCTTCTACTTCCGCCGATCAGGGCCACACAGCACAGATGGGTCCACCCAGGAGCCTGAAAAACTTTTCAGTCATGATGTTTACCGGGAACTGATCGTTGTTATCTGATCAGCGCGTGAGATGGCCCCGCAAAAACATCAAAGCCCGTCAATGCTGAAAAACTTATGTCACCAATTGAACAACTGCACTCATTCAATCTTGCTTACGAAATACAACTTTAAACCCATCATTTGGCGCGACCAAACCTGCAAAAGAAGCGAAGTTGGATGATTGTCTTACAGTTTTAAAATTCAACCATCCAACTTCAAAATCGTGCAGGTAATACACTTAAGGTGTTGCTACAACATCCTGGCCGCGCTCCAGGAATCTTATGATTGCGAACTTTTATAATCCCCTCTGATGGGCCAGACGTTTTTATGAAAGCTACGTTCTGGGCTGTAATGGTTAAAGTCTTTGGAAGCTGGGCAGCTTGTGAGCCAGAGAGGTAGAGCTCAGTAAGCTACCCAACTCCATGCAATTGACACCGAAAGAGCGTTTTAAGAAATTTGTTCGGTTATGGCCTCCTTTCACAACCTGAAGCTAGAAATTAATTGCTGCACGCAATGCCGGCGTCGGCAAACGAACACTGTGGCCGTCCTGTCCAAAAATCCTGGTTCCAGTCGACAGTGAGCGCCCTCAAGCCGATCCATAATTTTGTGATCAACATCGCCCGCACATGGATCCATGGCTCGACCGTTTTGTTTGAAGTCTTATTTACAACGCCGTTAAGAGATTTCATCGTCATCATCCTCCCCGTCTTGAAGCATCGCTTCCTTGGAAATCGCATCGTGTGATCTGCACACTGCAATGACAGCCAAAGCCGTCAACATCAATATTCATTCCTGGATATGGTGTGTGCACGCCGGGCAGAATGGCCAAAGGAAGGGTCGGCTAGCTTGATCGTGGAACTCACGCTAAGAGCCGGGTGTATGCCTGCCTAATTGGTCTTTTGCTTCCGCCAAGTCAGGGCGTTGCACTGCACCGACGGTCCACCCAGGAGTCTGAAAGATATTCTTTTCAGTATTGATGTTTCTGCGGGAAACCGGTCTGTGAAATCTGACCAGCGCGTGAGAAGAACCCGGAAGAACATCAAAGCCGCCGATGGATAGACAATGGACTTTAGTAATTAGAGAACAATTAAAGCGTCATTAAATTTATTAAGAAAGACAATCAAATAAGCTCGGGCAGTGCACACACAGTCGGATTCCCCGGATATTTCCAAAACTATTGAATTGTTGAATGAAAAAGAAGTTGGGCAGGCTGGATAACCAGAATGCCGCCCAACTTCAAGAAAAGTTCCGCCGGCTCGTCAAAAACAAGTCACGCGAAACTTCCTGGCCGCGCTCCAGGAATTCTTTATGGAAGAAGGTTAATTGCCTCAATGCGGCAATCTTTGCCGAGAGGAAAGCTCCTGGCAGACGCAATAACCCAGTCGGCCTGTAAGCGTTGGGGAAAGAGCAGGAGAGTGCTATCCAAGATGGATTGGAGCTTTTCATGGAGCGAATCTGTGCCAATGGCTAGCGATGCCGCGGAAATGACCGGCTTGTTACCACAACAATACAAACTTGCTCCAACCAATCGGGACCCTGCAGACGGAGCAGACAAGAGTTGAGTCTCGCAGGTATCCCTTACTCTATGAATTTGGCCTGAATGGCTGAATCCGACTATGCGTTGGCTGGGTGAGAGCTAAATTAAAATTGCATTAAAGACTCTAAGGATTGGCGCCAATCTTGGGAGATCCACACCTGTGCAAGTGTTTGCATCTTTATGGTTTCTTTATATTTTGAGTTTTTGGCTTGGTATAGGCGGGGCGATTTCTGGTCTCTGTTTCTAATAAAAGGAGTTGGGTAATCTACGGGGGGATTACCCAACTTCCGCGCTCCAGCAAAGCTCAAGGACGTTTCGCAAAATCCTGTCCGTCGATCAGGGAAACGTCCATTGTTTTGCAGGAAGACTGAAGGACTGCCGCATCTGGTCTTGGTTCGCCCGTCTGCGATGGCCCTGTTACTGCTGAAAACTTTGAAATACCTGGGAATTTAAGAACTGCCGAGGCGCTGGTTTGCGCCCCGGCAGCTTTGGTTGCGATTACTTAGGTTGAATCGTTACTGGGAACGAGTTGTTGCTCGGTTGCGTGTCTGTTGCGCCCGAGGTTGCAGTTCCGGTGCTGGTGAACGAGCCGGCTTGTGTAGACGTGATGCTGTAAGTTACCAGCATTGTCTGGCCACCGGGCAGCGTTGCCGTGGTGCAATCCAGAGTCTGACCGTTGATGGAACAGCCACCCGTGCTGGTGCTCAGGCTGCCATTCACCAGGTTGAACGACGCCGGCAGCGTGATCTCGAACGTAACGTTCGGGGCCGTAGCGTTGCCAGTGTTGTTCTTGATCTGCCAGGTAAACAGAACGCTCTGTCCGACAGCCGGTCCGCCATTGTTCGACGAGCCAACCACCTGAATGTCAGCGCTCACTTGGCTACCCGTGTTGCTGTTGATACTGGTGGTGAAGTGTGCGGTGTTGTTCGTCGTGGAGGTTTCAGTCACCACAGGATCTTGCAGCGTGATGCTGGCGTTGTTGGTGATCGCCGTGGAACCAGCCGCTACGGTCACTTTCACCGTGGCGCTGTGACCCGCGAGCATGCCGCCCAGTGTGCAGCTGAAGCTTGTGCCCACTGAAGAGCAGGCGCCCTGAGTCGTCGTGAACGAAATCAGAGGAGCCGGCAGTGTGTCAGAGAACATCACGTTTGCCGCGTTGCCAGGACCATTGTTGTTGATCGTCATGGTGAAGGTCACGAAAGATCCGGCATTCACAGACGAAGGTCCGCTCATGCTGAGGGCAAGGTCCGTGATATTCGGAGCAACCGGTTTCACCTGGTTCGATGGCGCCGACGCAGCGGAGTTACCCGCGGCATTGGTCGCTACGATCTGGAAGCTGTAGAGCGATCCGTTGGTCAGGCCGGTGAAATTCACACCAGTCTGGCTGGCCGGGACCGTCACACTGCCAACATTAGTTACGCCATTTAACAGCGCGGTAACCGTATAGCTGGTGATGGGCAACCCACCATTGCTTGACGGAGCTGACCACGCAACCTGGGCTGACGCATTACCAGCGGTGGCAACGGCCAACAGCGGCTGCGTTGGAGGCGTCGGAACGAACGCTGTGAAAGCTGCGCTCGCTACCGAGAACGGGCTCGCGCCAAAAGAGTTCGTACCAGCTACCAGGAACTGCACCGCGGTACCAATGGGAAGGTTCGTTACTTGGGCCGAATTCGGGGGCACACCTTGTCCGCTCGGATTGACGACTTGATCAAGGCACGCATTAGCTGTGGGGTTAGCCGGATTGCTGGGATCCAGGAACGCGCAAGTGACTCCGTCAGAAGCCAGAACTGTCCTGATCAGGAAACCGGTGAGGGCCTGTCCGTTGGAGCCGGGAATCCAGCTCACAAGCGCTGTACCCACAGTGGCGCCGCCAGGAGTTGC
>JASLFF010000035.1 GCA_030150795.1 Terriglobales bacterium
CGCTCGCGCACGGCGTCCGACTCCTGCACAGTGTGGAAGAGTTCAGCGGCGTAGGCAAACTGCGTATGAAAAGCTTCTTCCACTTCCTCGCCAACTTCAAACGAGCATTGCTGGATTCCCGGCCCAATCGCCGCATGAATATCTTCCGGACGCGAGCCGAATTCCAGCCGCATGATGCCAACGCCTTTTTCCACGATGCGCTTTACCGTCCCGCGCCATCCGGCATGAAACGCGCCAACGGCTTTCTTTTTTGTGTCGACCAGCAGGACAGGGAAGCAGTCGGCGGTAAGAACTGCCAGCGCAACGCCGCGCAGATCAGTGACCACGCCATCGCCCACCAGCTTTTCCGGCTTGCGCGAGCGGACAACATGAATCAGGTCGGAATGAATTTGCCGCAACGTAATCAGCGGCCACGGCTCGCCCTTGCTGGCCGCGCCTGCCGCGACGAGCGCTGCCCGGCGATTACGCTCCACGCTGGCGCGAAGGTCGTCTTTGGTAAAGCCGAGATTCAGCGTTCGTCCGCCATAGCTGGTGGTAAAGCCGCCAGGACGCGTGGTGAATCCGTGCACCAGCCACGGGATGCGAGTGAGGTCTGCCGCCGTAAGAATTTGCGGCTTCGCCGACGAGCGCGGCTTTGCCGCAGGATGTTTACTGAGAGTTGCCACACATTCATTCTAATAGGACGATGGTCCAGCATCTTCAGAGTACTGGAAAGCCTGCTGGCCGCATTGCTCGCGCACAATAACACGGGTTATCCTCAAAACAACTGGGGCAAATGAAAGACCAACCTCGCTTTCGGGTAGCCACGTACAACACTCACAAGTGCCGCGGCATTGATGGGCGCATACGCCCGTCCCGAGTTGCTGAAGTCCTGAACGAGCTTGAGGCTGACGTAATTGCGCTGCAGGAAGTGGTGAGCCTGAAAGGCGGTCGCAAAGAGCAGAACCAGGCGCAGTTTCTGGCCGATGCCGCCGGGTATGACTATCGCATTGGTGAGACGCGCAAGCTGCGTGGTGCCGTGTACGGCAACGTGATTCTCAGCCGCTTTCCCGTGCGTGAAGTCCGCGTTTACGATCTTACCGCTTCTCGCCGGGAGGCACGCGGCTGCATTCGTTGCGATCTGGAAATTGCGCCGGGAAAAATCGTTCATCTGTTCAATGTCCATCTGGGAACGGGATATATGGAGCGTCGCAAGCAGGCGCGTTTGCTGATGAGCCGTGAGGTTTTGCTCTCGCCGCAGTTGAAGCACCCACGCCTGATCATCGGCGATTTCAACGAATGGACGCGCGGCCTGGTTTCGAAGTCATTGCAGCACTCATTTGAGAGTGTCGATATTCAGCTGCATCTCAATCGCAAGCGCACGTATCCCGGTGTGCTGCCCATCATGCATCTTGACCACATGTATTTTGATCGTGATTTGGCACTGGAAGAATTTCTGTTGCACCGCAGCCGCATGGCGCTGTTGGCGTCCGACCATCTGCCATTGGTGGCGGAATTTTGTCTGGGCGGGAGATAGGCGGGTTTTACCGCTAAGGGCGCAAAGTCCGCGAAGTAAATTGCAATTAAATGGAACGCCGTTGAGTTGCGGCCGTCGATATTGTGCACAAAACGTCTGGGATCCCTCTTTTAAGATTTCTTTGCGTCCTTCGCGTCCTTTGCGGTAAAACCCATCTGTGGCCAAGCTAACTTTTGTCGTGGGAAAAGGCGGTGTGGGGAAGACGACCGTCTCCTGCGCGCTGGCGTTGCACCTGGCCGCGCACCATCCTCGCCACTCGACGCTGCTCATGTCCACCGATCCGGCGCATTCGCTGGCCGACATGCTGGAAATCGCGAAAATCAAAGACCAGCGTCTTTCTCAAGGCCCGCACCGGATCGCTGGTGTAAAAGGCAAAGTTTCCGTCTGGCAAATTGATAGCGACCGCGAGTTCAAGAAATTTCTTGAGGGCAATCGCGAAGGCATCCTCAACATTGTTGAGAACGGAACGTTCTTCAACCGAGAAGAGATCGCACCGTTGCTGGATACAACGCTCCCCGGCATGTCAGAGGTTGCCGGTCTGCTCGCGCTGCGGGACATGCTGGAGAGCGGTGAGCACGATCACATCGTGGTGGATACAGCTCCATTCGGACATACGTTGCGGCTGTTTGAGCTGCCCGGACATTTTCAGCGCTTCCTGAATTTTCTTGAGATCGCCTCCAGCCGTGATGACTTGCTGGCGCAGCGCTTCGGCGGGCGCGCCTCAGCCCCAGCTCATGGCTTTCTGGAAAAATGGCAAGCCACGGTCAGGCAGGTGAAAGAAGCCTTTAGCGCGGAGCAGGCAGAAGTCCTGCTGGTGACCTCGCCGGAAACTTTCTCGCTGAATGAAGCGGTGCGCTGCGTGGACGCTCTCCAGGAATCGGCAGCAGAGATGCGTCTGGGCGGCATCGTCCTGAATCGTGTCGTAACGTCAGCAGGGAAGTGCCCGCGCTGCCGTGCCCGCGCGCTTCAGGGAAAAAAGGCTGTCAAGTTCTTGAAGCAAAAATTTCCGCGAGTACCCAGATTGATCGGTATCGACCCCGGAAATCCTTTGCTCGGCGCAAAGCAACTACAGCGCTTCGGCGACAACGTCTTTGCCGGCGCTCCTGCCAACCTCGCGGCCCCGCCGCCCAAAGCATCGAAACGCAAACTCAAGTTCACAAAAACGAAATGGCCCGCTCCCAAGACCAGGCTTTCATTCACGCTGGGCAAAGGCGGCGTCGGCAAGACTACGGTCACGGCCGCGCTGGCTTTCCACGCACGGTCGCTCAATAAGGATGTTCACGTCACCGTCTGCTCCACTGACCCTGCGCCGTCGCTGGATGACATTTTCCAGAAGGATATCGGCGACAAGATGGTCTCAGTCCTGGGCGATCCCGGCCTCGGCGCGATGGAAATGGACGCAGTCTTTGAGTTTCGGCGTTGGGCAGCCCGCATCAAGCAGCAGCTATCTGCCGGAACCAGCATGCAATCGGGCGGCCTGCATGTTGATCTTACTTTTGAAAAAGAAGTCTTCGCCGCGCTCATGGATGTGGTCCCGCCCGGCGTGGATGAAGTCTTTGCCATCTTCCGTATTCTTGACCTGCTGGAAGCAAAGCACGGCAGCGTCTTTATTGATATGGCGCCCACCGGTCACGCGCTGGAACTGTTGCGCATGCCGGAGAGGATTCTTCTGTGGTCGCGCCTTTTATTGAAAAGCCTGGCTGCGCACCGTACACTAGCACTCGCCCAGGATGTTGCCGTGGAACTGGCCGGATTAGGGCAGCGGGTGCGGAAATTGCTGGAGCTAATGCGTGACCCCCAGCAGAGCCGCGCCTGGGCGGTAATGCTGCCGGAGCCTGTGCCTGACCGACAGACACAACGCCTTTTGGCCGCGATCAAAGAAATTGGCGTTGCCGTGGATTCGCTGTTCGTGAACCGCGTCTTACTTGAATCTGCGCCGTCGGAGAAGGGGTTGCTTGACAAAACCGGCTGCAAGACTTGCCGTCGCGCACAAAGCTGGCAGTTGGCAACATTGCAGTCATTGCAAAAGAAATATGGCGATCATCGTTTGTATCTGGTGCGGGACTTTCCCGCTGAAATTGCGGGCGCAGCAAAGCTGAAGAAATTTACCGGCGAATTATGGCAAATTCAA
>JASLFF010000057.1 GCA_030150795.1 Terriglobales bacterium
AATGAGCTTTGCGGAGGAGAAGTATGGTGGGTGAGATAAAAGGACATCGGCTGTGGCGTTTTCCGGGGAAGGTGCCTCCAAGCCTTTTCTTACGTCCGGATGTTCTTTTATCTCTTTTTTCCGAATTACTCTACGGTCCCATTCCTAAAGCGATCACCTGGGCGTGCCGCCTGTAACACGCTTCAATCTGAATCTTTAGCCTGATTTGACCATGTATTTCTGAGCGGATGCGCTTCCGTGTTGAATACCACCTTGTTCAGGTCCAATGTGCCTCGTGGTGCAAACAACAAATAAAGATATTTAAGCGTCTCCGCCAGAAAATAACTTTCCATGCTGTCTTTCTTGGCCTTAGTTTCCACATTGCTCAGCGCAGCATATCCGGCGTCCGCCTTGCAGTAGCGGACCAGGCTCAGCAGAAAAGTGGATCCCATCTCCTGGTAGTGATCGTCTTTGGTATAGAACGACAGGTAATATGCCGACTCAATAATCTCAGGCCGAAGTTGATAGCCGGGAGAGACAGCTCTCATGGTCGTGTAGTCCAGCGTTTCCGGCTCAATGCCAAAAGTGGTCCACATCTTATACGACGATTCCTGCAGTTTGCGCGCGCGCTCCAGATCGCCCGAGCGTGCCAGCACCGCGGGAAAGAAGGCATCGAGCGCGCCGTATTGCGAGGAAATACGTTTGCCCGTGTTCATATCTGCCTGGCCGTACCACAGGCCGTTGCGGTTACTATCAGCCAGATATTTGTTGACGGCTTTTATGCTTGATTCCCACATCTTCTTGCAGTCTTTGTCTCCAAAGAGAAGCGATGATTTCAGCAGATACTCGTAATAGGAATCAATTCCTCCGCTGATGTGGCTGGTGGTGTCAATCCATTGGCCGGTTTCAACGTTGATGGTAGAACCCACCAGACCGATCTTTGATCGCCTGCTGTACAAAGCAACCACGGCGCTTTTGGCTTTGTTGTAATAGATGGGCTTGCCGGTCAGCTTGCTGAGCGTGCCGAACTCAAGCAGCAGCGTTCCGATTTCCGCAGGATTGCTTTCCACACCGCGCGTTTTGCCCGTCTTGAGATTCACGAACATGTATGGCATTCCCGTGGGCGAGTTAAAAACAGGCAGCAGCCGGTTCCCGAGATTATCGGCCAGATCCAGCAGACGCTTGTCGCCGGACATCTGGTAGCTGCTCAGCAATCCGCCTAAAAGACGTATAGTGATTTCAAAATTTTTGACTTCAATGTCCTGATCGAAGGAAAGATTTGTTGCGATGAATTCCCGGGTCTTGTCTGCTTCATCCGTCAATCCCATAAGCATCATGGTGTCCAGGGCATCCACTGGCGTCATGAGCAACGATTTGCTGTACCAATCATGATGGCCTTTGCTGAGCGGCTTGAGCTCATCGTGTCCCCAGGCATATTGCTTGTAAGCATTCCAGGCGTAGAGAAATTCTGACCGCACCTCCAACGCCATGGGACCGGGCGATCGCGTAGAAGCTTTTTGACCGACAGTGGAGCCGGACGGCAGAAGAATGCCAATCAAGGTGAAGGCGCATAACCATCTACGCATGACGAGGAAGTCTCCCTGCGGGATTCATGGAATCGCATCCATCATAGCGCAGAGGAGAACTTGCGGCAGCGCCAACGCTTTCTTGAACCAACGGATGTGTTCAGCTGTGGTTCTCCATGACGCCGGAACCGGGTTCAATCCGGGCAATGAAGCATCCAGCTTTAGTATTGCGAACGTGAATGTATCGGACACCGGTGGTATGGAGGAGTCGATCAACAGAGTTTTCAATTTCAGCCGGAGAAGGGCGTTCTCGAGCGATGATCCAGCGGTTTTCGCCATATGCTTCCAAAGTGAGAGGAAGTGACCGCAGTTCTTCGGGAAAGGTCTGGACATCAGCATAACTTTTGCATGAATGAGCGTGAATAAAGATCGGTCCAGGCGAAGGATATTCATCGAGACCCTGGAACGGGTTAAAGGTAAATAGAATCCGATCTTCTTCGCCCTGCCAAAATTGTTTCAAACATACGCGGCAAGGCCCGTAACCGGTGGCACGTTCCACATGGGCAGGATGCCCGTATTGTGGAGACTTCAGCGTGCTGCGGACTGCCTCAGCAAGTTTAGAGTCGATTGGTAAAACGCGAAATCCAGCCATGGTTCCTCCTAGAATCGGCTTTTACGGTGCCGTGATTAAGAGGTTAGAGCCCGGCTGGATCTCGCACACTCCGCAACTTGCGTTCAAAATTATTTATTGATGTCCTGCTTCGCTTCCAGGCGCTTTACCAGGCCGTCGAGTGTCGGTTTTACCTGATCAGGGGCAGCAGCCAGCGCAAGCTTCATTTCCTTGGTTGCGCCGTCATAGTCTCCCTTGGCCACCGCAATCCGAGCAGCTTCCGTGCGGACTAGCCAGTGATTGGGATCTTTCTTGATGTTGCTGCGGAAGACCGCAAACGCCTCATCCTGCTTGCCGGCCAGTTGCAGTTGGCGGCCGTAAGTATGGAGCTGTGTGATGCTGGCCATCCCAAGGGCCTTGTTGCGCGCGACGGTTGCCTCGTCTTTGCGGTCCATTGCGTCAAGAATCCGTGACTTGTTCATTAGATTGTCATAGCGCTCTTCCACTCCAATGGACCGGTCTTCATATTTCAGCGCTTCTTCCAGATTGTATTTGTTGGTCAGGAAGTAGTTCGCCGCATCGTCCCAGCCGTCCCACGTGTATTGCGCAAGCCCACGTAGCTGCGCATGCAAATTCTGGGCGACGATCTCATGTGTATTGACTTCCACCTTGAACGGCACAGCAAGTTTTTCCCAGCGCAGGGCGATGACTGCCGACGTGGGAGTGACATCATCCACTTCATAAGCCAGAGCTTCTTTCATCTCTGCGGCCTGCGGTTTCACTGTGACGCGAAGCGCATCTTCTGACTCGTTGTAAGTAAAGCTGCCCCAGGATGCGGCGGCTTTGGAAAAGATGACAGTCCATTCCGTCTCTGTCGGGAGCATATGCAATCCGTAAATGCCCTTGGCCAAAGGCTTGCCTTCCACGGTCACAGGATCGGTAAATTCGATGGTGGTATTTTCATTTGCGCCGGCGCGCCAAACCTGTCCGTAAGGCACAAGGCCGCCCCAGACTTTTCTGCCTTTCACCAGCGGGCGATGGTAATTGATGGTGATGTCAGTGATGCCGATTCGCTGAATGACCTTGGCATGCTGGCTGTCACGCGGCAAATCAAGCACAGCGGACTGCGCATGGCCCAAAGTAGCGGCGAACACGACTGCGATGAATACAGGGGTAAGCGCGAAGCTTCTGCGCATAAGAATACCTCCAAGGGACGAGTTGTACAGATGAGTGGTAAACCGAGAGTTTAGACGCGAAGCCCGCGCCGTTGTTAGCGCAGGCTTCTCCCAGGCGGGATCGTTAATTTTCCAGCTGGGTGTCCATGGTGATTTTTGCATTGAGCAGTTTAGAGATGGGGCAGCCTTCTTTCGCATTTTTGGCAGCTTCCTCGAACTTGGCCTTATCGGCGCCTGGAATCTTCACTTTAACCTGCAGGTGGGACGAGGTGACTGCGAAGCCGGAATCGAGCTTTTCAAGCGTGACTGTGGCTGTTGTGTCAATGGACTGTGCCGTCATTCCGGCATTGCCTAGCTGGGCTGAAAGGGCCATGCTGAAACAGCCGGCGTGGGCCGCGGCAATCAGTTCTTCAGGATTCGTGCCTGGCTGCGATTCAAAACGGGTGGCAAAAGAATACGGCGTACTCTTGAGTACTCCGCTGGGAGAGGTGAGCGTGCCTTTGCCGTCTTTCAATCCGCCACTCCAATGTGCGCTTGCATTGCGTTGCATGAGTTATTTTTCTCCTCAAATGAGATAGAAGAATTGTATACGGATGCCGCCAATTGCGAGCGCGGGCGCTTGCTGCTGAGCCAAACCCATCTATCAAACTGGACAAAGCGGAACATCCACAAGGGAGGCACGCAGACATTGAGCAAAAGCCAAGATGAAATCTAATCACAACGATGGGTTCGTTAAATTTGTACAATAGTCGGCGCTCATGCAAGAGGATGCTCCATGTTTGAAAGATGTACAGAAAAGGGGCGGCGGACAAGTATGGCCAGCAGAAACATTATTTGGTGCCAAACATCAGATGCGAGCGTATTTGCCAAGGTGCAGGGCAAGAAATACACGCATGTAATCATCTCTGCGCTTCACATGCACTGCGAAGGCGGAAACTATGTGATGTATTTAAATGACACGCCCGTCGGGCAAATTAACCCTGCGTTCTGGAGAGTTGTTACTACGTTGCGTGCAGCAGGAGTCACAGTCACTGGATTGCTGGCAGGCGCCGGCAATGGCACATGGGACTGCATCCAGAAGCATCCGCCGAAAGCAATGGCGGCCTTAAAAGTGCTCACGGACGCCCCTTATCATTTGCAGGGTTTTGATCTGGATTTTGAAACTCCACCTATCTACGATCCCAAATTACTGGCCAGTTATACGAACCTTATTGCTGGAATACGTCCTGGTCTGGTGATCACGCATGCTCCCATTCCAAGCATGTTGAGCGCCTACGACGCATCGTTTTGGCAAAGCGCGGGCGCCAATCTGGCATGGCTCAATGTGCAATGGTATGGAGAGAGCCAACTGCCCCAGGCGTACGACAATTTTATTACCGGCAAGACCTCAGGAACTCCTGTGGACCCGGCCAAAGTGGTAGCCGGTGCAACGGTCGTGGAGCAACAGGGTGTCAGTTATACCGATCTTTGCCAGTTGATGACCATGGTGAACACCATTCAAAAGAAGCCCGGGATCGGACAAAAATTCGGCGGCGTGGCAGGATGGGAGTTTGCCCAAACAATTGGCAGCACGAATCCCAAGGTCTCGAATTGGGATACGTGTATTGCTGCCGCGCTGCAAGGCCAAACCAAGTGCGTGGCGTGTCAATAATTTGTTGTCGAAACAACACTGACCGGGCGTTATTCACGCCCGGTTATGTGCAAGTTGGAGTAAGAATTGGACGTGGCAAATCATTCCTGAGGAAAAAAACAATGACAGTTTCGCGTAGAAACTTTATCAAGGCCGGAGTTGGAAGCGCATGCACGTTAGCGGCGGGAGCAACCGCAATTGCGCAGACAACACAGCCTGCTCCAGCACAAGCCCCGGACCAGTCCAATACTGCCCCAGCCGACCGCATGCCTCCCATCCCCGCGGACAAGCTTACGCCGGAGCAAAAGAAGGCTTCCGATGATTTTGCCGCGGAACGCAAGACTCCGGTGTTTGGTCCTTTTGTACCGCTGCTGCGCAGTCCGGAAGTGATGCTTCGCGCCAAGGCCATGGGCGATTATCTGCGCTATAAAAGCGTGCTGCCGCCGCAGCTCAATGAATTTGCCATCCTGATCACCGCCCGCCACTGGACACAAGCGTATGAGTGGGCCTTGCATGAGCCCATCGCTGTAAAGGCCGGCTTGAAAGCGGAGATTACACAGGCCCTTGCTGAAGGCCGCCGTCCGCAGGGGATGTCTGCTGACGAAGAGATGATCTATGACTTTTCCGCTGAGCTGCACCAGAACC
This sequence comes from Terriglobales bacterium, assembly GCA_030150795.1. Next base: position 5,566 of record JASLFF010000057.1, read on the forward strand.
AGAGCGTGAGCGACGCGACATATGCGCGCGTGCTGGCAAAGTTCGGAGAGCAGGGAATCATTGATCTGATCGGCGTAAACGGTTATTACACATTTCTGGCGATGGTGCTGAATGGGACGCGGACGGCCGTGCCCAAGACCACAGCGCCCCCGCTGCCGGCATTTCCGCTCTAAGTGGCTAGTGGTGGGCATTGAGTTGAGCAAATCGAGGACTCAAAAGAGGGTCAACAACTAATTTTGCGGCCTACAACGTGAGCGTGAGAATCGATGACAGGTTGCTTCTCCTTGGAAGCAACCCGGCTATTAACAAATAGGCGGTTTAAAAACAGATTATTCAAAGGATGACTGATGAAGCTGGTGAGCTTTTTAATATGGCAGAATTGGGCGCTCTTTGGACTCAATCTCGCTGTTGAGTTTCTTGTCCTGTTCTTGTCGATCAGGAGACGCTTCTATAAAGAATTGTTCATGCTTACGATATTAGCTGGATATTTTGTTTTGATTGATACCGCTTTTATCGTGCTGGCCCTCGTTGTGAATGTCGATTCGTTCTCAGGCAAGCTCTACTACTCAAGCATCAGTTGGGATTTCTATTGGCTGTCTCAGATCGCGGCCAGTCTCTTGATTCTCTTGCTGAGCGTTCAAATCGCTATTGACACCCTGAAACTCAACTATGTTACGGCCCTTTGGGGGATGATTTTAGCTACGTTATTCATCGTGTCTGCTGGCATCTTGATTCCAGGGCTTGTGTTAGGCAACATGCTTATCCTCATGTTAATTGGTGATGTTCTTGCAGGATTAGCTCTGCTTATTGTTGGAGCCCTGCCACGCACCAAATGGCCTCAAGGTTACCCATTGGTGGTAGCAGGAATAGCGCTCTCTGTGACGCTCCATGCCCTGTGCTCAATTGGAAGCCTATACTGGCACAGACTCACGCCACTTTTTAATATCGGTGCGCCTGTTTCCTCACTGCTAGGGATGATTATTTTTGCCTTGGCTGTTTACCGCCATGGAGCACGAAATCCAGCCCCTATTACTGAAACGTGAGCGACGCAAGATATACCGAAGCTGAAGCCTCCGGCACACTATTTCAGTTTTGCCCCAACTGGCACGTCTTCCAGAAATCCCGCCAGCACCGGCTTGCCATCTTCTCCAACAGAAGCAGCCACGATCATGCCATTAGACTCCAGTCCACGCAGCTTGCGCGGCTGAAGATTAGCTACGATTACCACTTTGCGCCCAATGAGATCTTCCGGCTTGTAAGCCAGAGCAATCCCAGCGACCAATTGCCGGACTTCAGTCCCTATATCGACTTCCAGCCGCAGCAGCTTGTCCGCGCCTTTTACTTTTTCTGCGGCTTTCACCTGGCCGACGCGTAGCTCCACTTTCATGAAGTCGTCGATAGAAATTTTCCCATCGGCTACAGCGGCTGTAGCTTGAGCTGGTGGCGCGGCCTTTGCCGCAGGCGAAGCCTCCGTTGGACCGTGAGCAGCTTGTGTTGCGGATTGTCCTGCGCGAGCGCCTTCGCCTGCCGGAGCAGGTGTGGCTGCGGCGCCTGTGTTCGTGGAATTCTGTGAAGCGGACTGCCGCTCCTGTTCCATCTGTTGCATCCTCTCGATTGAAGTTTTGTCTGCGCGCGGAAACACGGGTTCAACTTTGCCCAGCTTGCCGCCCAGCGGAAGCTGCGCCCACTTAAGTTCGCTAAGGTTGAACTTGCTGATCTCGCCTAGTCCAAGCTGTGTCCAGATTTTTGCCGTGGAATTCGGCAGCACCGGATGCACCAGCGCCGTAACAATGCGTAGCGCTTCAGCCGCTGTATAAAGTATGGTTGCCAGGCGCGACTTGTTCTCCTCACCCTCTTTTTCGGCGACAATCCACGGCTCCTCATCGACAAGGTATTTGTTGACTGCGCCGATCAGAGACCAAGCGGATTCAATCGCGCGAGAGAATTGATAGTCGTCAAAGAGTTGACCGAACTCCTGGATCACCGCGAGCGCATGCTCTTTGATCACGCCATCAGTATCCTTGCGCGCCACCGTGGGTGAAGGATACGGTACAGAACCGTTAAAGTAACGGTTGATCATAGTTAAAGTTCGGCTTGAGAGATTGCCCAGATCATTTGCCAGGTCGGAGTTGTAACGCTGCACCAACGCGTCAAAGCTGAAAGAGCCATCCTGACCGAAAACAACTTCACGCAGCAGGAAATAACGCAGAGCGTCATTGCCCATCACGTCGATGACAGTTTCCGCGCGCACAATATTGCCGCGCGACTTTGACATCTTGCTCTCTTCAAATAGCAGCCAGCCGTGCGCCACCACTGATTTTGGCAGCGGCAGTCCGGCAGCCAGCAGGAACGCAGGCCAGTAAACGCAATGGAATCGGATAATTTCCTTGCCGATCATGTGCACGTCGGCAGGCCAGTAGCGCTCAAATTTTTTCTGCTCTGCTTCGTCTTTCGATCCCAGTCCAATGGCGGTGCAGTAATTGCTCAGCGCGTCCAGCCACACATACATCACGTGCTTGGGATCGCCGGGGACTGGAATACCCCATTTGAAAGTGCTGCGGCTGATGGAAAGATCACGCAGGCCGCTCTTTACGAATGCAATCACTTCATTGCGGCGCGTTTCCGGACGAATGAATCCGGGGTTCTGCTGGTAGTGCGCCAGCAACTGGTCAGCGAATGCAGAAAGCTTAAAGTAATAGTTTTCTTCGCTCACTGTCTCAGTCGGGCGGCCGCATTCTGGGCAGGGAGCGCCGGGGCCGACCGAATCAACGTAAAGCTCGTCAAAGACACAATATTGGCCGGTGTACGTACCCTTATAGATGTGCCCATTCTCCTGGATACGCTTCCACAACTCCTGTGCGCCGGCTTTGTGGCGCGGCTCGGTGGTGCGTATGAAATCGTCATTGGAGATGTTCATCTTTTCAAACAGCGCACGGAACAGGTCGGAAACCTCGTCGGCAAACTTCTTGGGCGTCGTACCCGCGG
>JASLFF010000161.1 GCA_030150795.1 Terriglobales bacterium
CCGCTGAAACCATGTCGATTGACATTCTTAAAGGCCTCTTTGAGCAGCATTTCCATGCGTCGCCGGAGCGCGTATTGCCATTGCAGGGCCAGCTTGGAGGTTCAGGGCGCGTGATTGTGCGGCTGGAAAGCGGCGGGCAAAGCGATTTCCAAAGCAGCCAAAGCGCCATTGGCATTTTGTATGACGTGCGGGAAGAGAATGTTGCGTTTATTGAGTTCTCGCGGCATTTCCGCCGCCATGGCCTCCCTGTCCCGGAGATCTACGCCGACGATCTGCGCCATGGCGCTTACATTGAACAAGACCTGGGCGATACCACGCTGTTTGAGTTTCTGGTGGCGAATCGCGCGGGTGAAAACATTGCCCCTGCCGTGGTGGACGCTTATATAAAGGTGGTACAAACACTGCCGCGCTTCCAGGTGGAAGCCGGACGCGACCTGAATTACAAAGTCTGCTACCCACGCGGGAGTTTTGATCGGCAGTCTATTGCCTGGGACCTGAATTATTTTAAGTATTACTTTCTCCGGCTGGCCGGGATCGCGTTCAGTGAGCAGGCGCTGGAAAACGATTTCAGCCGCTTGACCAAGTTCTTGCTGACCGCGCCGCGCGATTATTTTCTTTATCGCGACTATCAGTCTCGCAACGTGATGCTGCTCAATGGCGAGCCGTTTTTTCTTGACTATCAGGGCGGACGCAAAGGCGCGCTGCACTATGACATTGCTTCCCTGCTCTATGACGCCAAGGCGGACCTGCCTCCGGCGCTGCGGCAGACACTGCTGGACCATTACATGGAAGCGCTGCGCAGCATGATCGGCATGGAGCGCGAGGCCTTCATGCATCATTACTATGCGTTTGTTTATGTGCGCATTATGCAGGCGCTGGGCGCATACGGTTTTCGCGGATTCTATGAACGCAAGCCGCATTTTCTGCAAAGCGTGCCGTATGCTGTGAAGAATCTGCGTTGGCTCTTGCAAAATGCCACTTTGCCGATTGCATTGCCGGCACTTACCAGCGCGTTCCAGGGCATTGTTGATTCAAAGAAGTTGCTGGCACTGGTGGCTGAAGGCGATCGCCGTGGCCGCAGCACTGACAAGCCGCAACAGCTATTGCCTGCTGCGGCAACTGACAAGCTTGTGGCGCGAATTTTTAGTTTCTCTTTTCATCGCGGCGGTCCGCCGAAAGACGAAACCGGCCACGGCGGAGGATTTGTTTTTGATGCGCGCAGCTTGCCCAATCCAGGACGCGAAGAGCGCTTCAAGATGCTTACCGGCAAGGACGCTCCGGTGATCGACTATTTGCGGCAGCACAAGAGTGTAGATGAATACCTGAAAAACGCTGAAGCACTGGTGGATGCGAGCATCAGCAATTACCAGAGCCGCAGCTTTAAGAGCCTTACGGCTTCTTTCGGCTGTACGGGAGGGCAACATCGGTCTGTGTATTTGGCGGAGCAGATGGCTAAACACCTGCGCACCAACGAAGGCGTGGAAGTAGTGCTGCACCACATTGAATTGGAGAAAATGGAGCTGGAGAAAATAGGCCGATGAAAGCCATGGTGCTGGCCGCAGGCCTGGGCACGCGACTGCGTCCGCTGACCAATGATCGCCCTAAAGCTTTGGTTAAAGTGGGCGGTCGTACGCTGCTGGAAATCACGCTCAAGCGCCTGCGCGATTTCGGCATTCACGAAGTGATTATCAACGTGCATCACTACGCCGATATGGTGATAGACCGAGTAAAATCTGCCGGCAATTTTGGCATGAACATTGAATTTTCCCGCGAAGACGTTTTGCTCGATACCGGCGGCGGGTTGAAGAAAGCCGCATGGTTTCTGAGCGGCGACTCCAGCGGAAAAAAGGAAGATCCGTTCATTCTGCATAACGTTGATGTCATCAGCACAATCGATCTTCAGCGCATGATTGAAGTGCACAAAAAAAGTGAGGCACTCGCCACGCTCGCAGTCCATGAGCGCAAAACGTCGCGATATTTGCTGTTCAACGATCAGCTTCAGCTCTGCGGCCGCCGGTTTGTAAAAGAAGAAAAAACCGAGATCGCTCGTCCCGCAGAGAAGATGACGGAGCTTGCATTCGCCGGTATTCATGTGATTTCGCCGCGGATCTTTCCGCTGCTCACGGAAGATGGCGTCTTCTCGATCATTCCGGCGTATCTGCGCCTTGCAGCTCAAGGTGAAAAGATTCAGGCTTTCCGCGCCGATGAATACTATTGGCGCGATCTGGGCAAGCCGGAAAACATCCGCCAGGCCGAGGAGGATATCAAAGCAAATATGGTTTGATCATCGAAAGTCAGCTGAGACTTATTGCAGCGACGCAGTGACCCAGGCAAGATCAGTTGGCTCAGCCAGGGGATAACCAAGGTCTTTCCATCCGGCAAAGCCGCCCTGCAAAGGACGCACGCGCATGATACCAAGTTTCTGAAGTTGCTGTGCCACACGGGCACTGGTGGCTTCATTGGGTCAAGTACAGTAGAGAATGATCTGTTCGTTTTTTGGCAGCTTGTCCGCGCGGTTGGTGACTTCGGCGGGAAGCACGCGTATAGCTCCGGGCAAGGTACGTTCATCGGCGATTGAATCCAGCGGATGGCGCAGATCAAGAATCACGATCTTCTCGCCGGAATCCAGCATGTGGCGCACTTCTTCCGGCGTGATGCGGGATTTATAAAGCTCTTTCAGGAATTGGCGGCGCTGCATGTACTTAATGCCGACGTTCAAGGCCAGCACAGCAAGACTGGCTTCAAAGAGGATTGGCCCAACCGCTGACGCCACATGCAATCGCTCCACCGGAAGGTATCCACCGAGCATGAGCACGATGATCCAAAGCGCTGAGCCGGCTGTATTGGTAACAAAAAAATGCTGGCGCTCAATGCCGGAGAGTCCAGCTACAGCGGGCACAACGTGGGAAACGCCGGGGAGCCACTTGGAAAATATCAGCGTCCGGTTGGCGCCTTTTTCGAAAAACACTTTTGAGCGGCGGACGCAGCTATCCGGCTCCAGGGAGATGCGGCAAAGCATGGAAAGAACGCGATCGCCTTTTTTGCGGCCAAGCTCATACCATAACGTATCGCCCAGCACGCAGGTGAGCAGTGCAAGCCACACCGCAACATCAAAGCGCAGATGGCCGCCGGCCGCCAGCGCTCCTGCCGCTACCAGCACGGGAGAAAACAAAAGCGGCGCTCCCACACGCTCCAGCAGTCCAGACGCCAGCAGCACAAGATACGGATGGCCAACCAGCAGTTGCATCAATGATTTCACTTGTATGAGGAGTCCTTTGAGTTAGCCTTGGTTACAAAAAGTTCCAGTTCTTTCTGCATTTTAGATACTCTAATGCCTGCGGAGATTCTTGCCGGTGAAAATTTTTACGGTCGTTCTTGGCGTGATACTTATCTTTATGGTCCTCTGGGAGACCTTTGAGACCATTGTGCTTCCGCGCCGCGTCACGCGCCAGTTCCGGCTGACCAGGTTTTTCTATCGATCAACATGGACGCCCTGGACGTGGCTTGCCTCCCTGCGCAGCAACAAAAAGAAGCACGATTCCCTGCTCAGCTATTACGGACCATTGTCACTGTTGCTGCTGCTCGCTTTGTGGGCCATTACGCTGGTTGTGGGATTTGGACTGCTGCATTACGGCCTGCACGACAAGCTTTCCGGCGCGCTCTTTGCCAGCGACCTTGGCAATGCCATGTACCTGAGCGGCACTACCCTGTTCACTCTCGGCCTGGGTGATGTGCTGCCCGCATCCGGGCTGGGGCGTTTTATTACTGTTCTTGAATCCGGCATCGGCTTTGGATATCTCGCTCTTGTCATCGGCTATCTTCCAGTGTTGTATCAGGCGTTTTCCCGGCGAGAAGTCACCATATCATTGCTCGATGCGCGTGCCGGCTCGCCGCCTACAGCGTATGAACTGCTGCGCCGGCAAAGTGGTGTCCATGGCATGGAAGCTCTCACTCAGTTGCTTGAAGACTGGGAAGTCTGGTCAGCGGACCTGATGGAAAGCCATCTTTCGTATCCAGTGCTGGCGTACTTCCGCTCTCAGCATGACAATCAGTCATGGATCGCCTCCCTCACCGCCATTCTCGACGTTTGCTCTCTCGCCATGGTCGGACTTGAAGGCATGTGCCAGTATCAGGCGCGGATGACGTTCGCCATCGCGCGGC
>JASLFF010000822.1 GCA_030150795.1 Terriglobales bacterium
GATAAAACACTATTCAGTTGTGAAAGATCTAACCCGCCATCCACGGGGCCTCCTGGGAGGCATTTTCGAGGCAAAGACCGTTTAATACACCACTTTTCCGCTCTGGAGCGAATCCTCAACTTTACCATTTGTTCGCTTTTATGTCAAGCGAAAAGTTGCTTTTCGGGTGGAAGAACGGCGAATGAGTGAACAGACGTGAACAAACTTCCCTTCCTTGCGCCGCAGAGCCGGGTTCCCCGGGGTAGAGATCCCCGGCGCAGCCGAAAGCGGCCTTTAGCTTGAGGCCGCAGGGAGGCCGCGGGGGCTGGCGATTGACAAGTGTTAAGCTACAGGCTACACTCTGGGCGGTGAAGATACGGAACTTCGTCCACAAGGGCCTCAAGAGGCTCTATGAAGAAGACAGCGCGAAAGGCGTTCCGCCAGATACAGTGGACAAGCTCCGCAAGATGCTGGCGTTTCTCGATGACATGCAGGACCCCGAAGAGTTACGCTCACTTCCGGTATGGAAGGCACACGTCCTGACCGGCGACCGCAAGGGCACTTGGAGTCTCAGCGTTACCGCAACCGCCGTATGACGTTTCTCATTGACACCACGGAACGGGAAATCTGCGACATAAATTTAGAAGACTATCACTAGAGACAGGAGTAAACGACATGCCCATGAAGAACCCGCCCCACCCCGGAGATTTCATCCGGACCGAGATTATCAAGCCCGCGGGCCTCTCGGTAACGGCAGCGGCTGCGGCGCTTCGGGTGTCCCGCCCTGCCCTGTCCAGCCTGCTGAACGGCAAGGCAGACCTTTCTGGCGACATGGCTCTGCGCATCGAAAAAGCATTCGGAGTCAAGATGGACACGCTTATGCGGATGCAAGCGTCTTACGATATCGCCCAGACCCGCAAGCGCGAAAAGAAAATCCACGTTCGCAGGATTCGTTCGCTTGCCAACGTTCATGCTTGAGGCAGCGAAGCACGGCCCTCAGGTTGTGAAAGCAATCTGCTCCAGATCATCTGCTGCGGCCGGCGCCCAGCGGGTACGGATCAAGAAGGGAACAGCCGCCGGACACGAGCATCCATTTCATCTTCTTCAATCAACTGGCCCTGGTCAGCCTGTTGGATGCCTTGACGCACAGCGTTATGGAAACGGGTATCGTCCTCGAGCAGGCGTAAAGCGGCTTCCTTGACCAACTGCGCGGGATCAATGCCTTCATGCGTGGCAATTTTCAAGAGCCGCACTTCCCGCTCATGAGTGAAATGCACTTCCATACTCGCCAGTGTAAGAAGGCATTTCTAACGCTGTCAATAGATGGGTTAAGTCGAAGGGCATTCCGGTCCCACGCGATTTCGGCAGCGGGCCTAGCCTTCGGCTACGCTCAGAGTCCTGCCTGCTCGCGCGTCAACTTACAGGTCAGATATCACTTGTAACCTTTGCGTTCGGAGCCGAAAGTGGAGTTTTCAATTTGGCGTCAAAGACCCAAAACCTGCGGCCCCACCTTGCTCCTCTCGGTAACTTTGCGCCTCCGTGGTAGGTTTCCGATCTCGGCGATGACGCGCGATATGGGATCATCCCCTACGGTGTAATTCCGCTCTGCCGAAGGCCCGCGCGGAGTGAAGCTTGGTTGCTCAAGGTCCTCGCGTTTCCGTTTTATTGTCCCCCTGACTTTGACTCCCTTTTAACTCTCGTCCATTCTTTCTTTAGATAAACTTGTGTAGCATTTCTGAGATGAATCAAGAGTTTCTGCAGTTCGGCTGAGGAGTCCCCCTGCTGGGTCAATTCGACTATTGACTCCACTGCTCTTTGAATCGCTTGGTCTTCCTTATCGTTCGGATTTAGATGCAGGACGATCTGGTGCATCAACGTATCCCGCTCGCGCAAAAGCGTCTGCAGGGCCTCTGGCGGTAGCGATGTTTTCTCTGGGTTTAGAATCCGAACTGTCACTGAAATGAAAGCGGACACTTTATCCCGCAATGAATTGATCCACTTTAATCTAGAAGTCGTTACCGTGCTCACATACGCTGTTTTACGGTTGTTTAGGATCGTATAAACCAGATTGACAAGCGCGACGACGAAGGTGGCCGCGATTGCAAGCAGAGCTATTTTTTCCTTTGCTTCCATTTCCAAAAGCCTCCGTTCGTTTAATCAGCGCGGGCCTTCCTGCTCTGTTATGCTGAGATCCTCGCGTAAGCAACAATGGAAAAATCAGAAGAAGAGTATCTGCTTTATCTCTGGGAACGCAATATCTGTCCCTTTTGCGGAAAGAGGATACCGCCAGGCACGCGTGTTGGTCGAGGGGAAAAAAAGCTCGGCGGATTTTGTAGCTTAGATTGTTTAGCCCGCTATTATGAGCGCGAACTCGCTGAGAGAGCTGCCTTGCTGAACTCAATTTTTAGGCGTCATCAGGATTCCTGAAGGTTTTTCCACCATAACGCCATTCAAATAGTAGAAAGCTGCCGACGCAATAGTGTATTCTTGTTTCATTCGCTACAGGATTTTACTATGTGTGGAAACGGGTGTGGAAATCGAGACAATATTTTCAGACGAAAACGCTCTGCAGCAAATTTTTCGGCAATTGAAACGAAAACCAATTTCATGTTGACCGAACGCAATTTGCACCGTAACTCGTGCCGTTTTGAGCCGGATTTCAATGATATTCTCAATGAAATTTTAAGCGGTAAAGAGAGCCGAGGGAGTTTCAATCCCGCCAGTCCGGCATCCGTCAGAATACCTGAATCTTACCTAGGAGTCCGTAAAAATGCCTACAGCAGAAGTGCAGGGCAAACTACCGCTGTTTCCCTATTTATCGGCAGAAGCAAAAACGGCGGAGCCTACTAGGGCAAAAGGGATGCTTCCTTCGCAGGAAATTCGGCGTTTAATCGCAGGCGGACACATTCGGGCCTATCCAGAGATTACTGAACAACAAATACAGCCTGCAAGCCTCGATCTGCGGCTTGGGGATGTCGGT
>JASLFF010000196.1 GCA_030150795.1 Terriglobales bacterium
CTAAATATCGCCGGGTGCCCCGATGTGTCCCTTTCTTTCTGCGCGCTCCGCTTCGCTGCGCGCGGGCCTTCGGCAGAGTGGAAAGAAATCGTTCTTGAAGTTTTCGGCACGACTGAAGTCGTGCCCTGACACTTGTGTCGCGATGGGGACGCATTGTGATCGGGAGGTGATGTGAGCGGGACGCATTTTTGGGGTCGCTGCTCAATTGCCCAAGCATTCGAAAGCCGCCGCGTCTGGTGTCGCCGCCTACGGGGCTCCGCTTCTGCTCCACAAGTCGACCCAGGGCTTACGCGCCTGGGCTAACAAAAGAACAGCAAGACTAGTGTGGTGTTTCAGAAATAGCTTTACAGAAGCGCAAAGGCTCAGATTAAGAAAAGCATGATGATGGACCGTGCCTAAGAGCAGGCGCGGTATTGTGAGAACTCCCTGAGGCAGTATGGTTAGAAGAAAAATCCTCGGGGTCCTTCGACTTCGCGCTCGAGGATCTGGGTTTGGAAAAGACGTGGCGGCGCTGCGCTCAGGAAGACAGAGATAAACACTTTGCTTGAATATAAGTTCATCGTGTTGTGAAGCTATTTCTGAGAAGCATCTTCTGTGCCGCCCCCTCCGGGGCTCGCTGCGAATCCTCACCATTTCCCACCGCTTACGCGGTGGGCTAGTAATTGCGCCCCTGACGGGGCTTGATCTCCTTAGTTCCTGGCAGTGTCGAATTCGTTAAGTGAACGGTATTGGGGTAAGCCCGGTGCGTAGTGTGAAATTCATTGCACACTACGCAATTAATTACTTCAGTAAAACTACCGATCAAGAAATTACATATTCTCTGGGTCTCTACTGGAACAATTTACACTTTTGGTTCCTCCTCTCTTCCCGCGTGTCTTTTAAATACCCGCTAAATCCCAGCATTTGTGAGCTTCCGAATCTGTGGCCACATTCTTGCAATTCCTTTGAGACAACTGAGCAGTACCCTCGTTGAGCCTTTCAGTTTTTCCTTCCGGGAACCGTGGTTTTTCTGGCCAAGCATTCATTGAGAGATAAGAACAGGTCTGCGCGCCGTGCCGTCGCTGGAAGACAGTGAACTGCACTCTGCGTAGTGCATGGTCGAACGATTCCCCTGCAGACACTTATCCCTTGAGACGCAAACCATTGAAGTGATGAAGTGATGGAAGAGTTTCAGAAGCGCTGGTGGAAAGCTCTGGAATCTTTCTTCAAGGAATTTAGGAGTTACTGTGCGCGACAAAGCAAATCACTTAGTTCATGCGGGTCTTCTTCTTGTTTTAGTCGTCTGTATGGTGAGCGCGATCGGTTGTGGAGGCGGAGGTGCACAGTCCGCCGGTAGTCCGGCTGCGCCTTCACCTACGCCTACGCCGGTACCTTCTTCTGCCACCCTGTCTGCAACCCCCAGCAGCCTCGGATTCGGCTCACAGGTGCTGAACACCCCGACAACGCAGACTACAAAAATTACCAATACAGGAAGTGTTGCTGTGGCAATCACGCAGGACAGCGTCGCCGGGGCTGGATTTTCTGTAGGCATCACGACGCCGATCAACCTGAACCCGGCACAAAGCGTGAATGTTCCGGTTGTGTTCAATCCAGCAGCAGCGGGAACAGTGAATGGCAACCTGGTTTTGATGAGCAATGGAGCAACGGTTCTCTCCGTTCCTCTTGCGGGTACGGGGCTGTCGCCGGTTTCTCATTCAGTTGATATCGCGTGGGACGCAAGCAACTCCGCCGCGCTGCAAGGATACAACGTCTATCGCAGCACGGTGAGCGGAGGTCCTTATAGCAAGATTTCCCCTGTGCTTGCAGCGTCGCTGCTGCTTTTTACCGATACCACTCCCGTTTCCGGCAAACAGTATTTCTACGTGGTTACCTCTGTGGATGCCAGCGGTACGGAGAGCGCGGCTTCCGCACAGGTTGCCGTGACTATTCCCGTTCCCTAAACAGCCCGCAGCCATTTTCGCTCATCAACAAGATATGAGTTGGAGTTGCAATGCTTAGATTTCTAAAAATCGTTTCAGTCCTGTGCTTGTTCTTGTCTGCGGCATGCATGTCAGCGCAAATTACGCCGCCGCGCATCTTTTTCTCCGACCTGGAGAGCGGCCCGAACACCGGCGGCCAGAACAACAATGGCGTGTGGGTTACGATCTGGGGCAAAGGCTTTGGGTCCACACAAGGGACCGCAACTGTGACAATCGGCGGAGGCGCAGCCGCCAGCTATCCTCTCTGGTCTGACGGCGAGATCATTTTTCAGCTGGGAGCCGCTGCAAAGACCGGAAGCATTGCCGTAAATGTGCCCGGAGTCGGAGCCAGCAACGGATTGCCGTTCACGGTTCGACCTGGAAACATCTTCTTCGTCGCCACCACGGGCAATGACGCTAACACAGGCAGCTTTGCGTCACCATGGCAGACAATTCCACATGCCAAGAACGCCATTGCCGCGGGCGATACGGCCTACATTGAAGACGGAGTTTCGCAAACATCAGAGGACAACTTCACAGCGTACCTGAGCATGGATAACAATGGCGCAAGCAACTCCGGCGCCGCCGGGGCGCCAAAAGCGCTGATCGCCTACCCCAATGCTACCGTCACGATAGGCGTGGCAGGCGGACTGCATTACGGAATTCGTACGCCGAACATCGGCGCCAATGAAGATTATTGGGTCATCTCGCAGCTGCACATTGTGGGCGGAACACAGGCAATGGACATCGGCGGCACGGGCTGGCGGATCATCGGCAATGAAATGCAGTGCCCCGGCGCTGACGACCAGGTGGGCTGTTTTGAAATGAGTGAAGGAAACCAGACGAAGTTTTATGGGAATGAAGTTCACAATGCCGGCATCAATCCCACTTCCTCAAAGTTTTACCACGCGGTCTATTTCAGCACTGATTCCAACCATGTGGACGTCGGCTGGAACCATATCCACGATAACTTTACCTGCCGTGCGCTGCAATTCCATTCTTCACCGCTTTGCACTCCGGCCTGTGGCGCCACAGATACTACCGGCTTTGATCAATTCGATCTCCATGTGCATGACAACCTGATCCACGGCGACAACTGCAACGGCATCAACTTTGCAACCGTTGATCCATCGAAAGGCCCCGTGGAGGCCTATAACAACGTAATTTACAATGTCGGGCGCATGGATCCCCTGCAACTAGGCGCGGCATTTTCCTGCATCTACGTTGCCGGCATCACCAACAACGGAGTGGCCGGAGCCGGTTCCGTGGAGGTGTTCAACAACACTCTGTCGGATTGCGCTGCCAACAACTCAGCCAATGCCAGCGGCTCACGCGGAGCATTTGGCGTGGGCGGCGGCCCGGCGACACTGATCATGCACTTGCGCAACAACATTGCTTACCAGCTGGCGGGCGAAATTTATATTGATGGAAGTACGGCCCAGATCACGGGAGACAAAAACCTCTGGTTCGGAGTTGGTTCAGGGCCGGCGCAAACCACCAACAACACCAATGCGGATCCTTTATTCGCTAACCGCAACCTTGGCGATTATCACATCATCTCTGCCAGCCCGGCTATCAACACAGGCCTGACAGTTGTGCCCAATAATCCTTTTGAACCGAATCCTGGACCAACCATCGATACGGACAAAGATGGAGTGCTGCGCGCGCAAGGAACAGCTTTCGATCTTGGCGCTTACGAATTTTTCTCCGGCACAGCAACCAGACCGAATCCACCCACGAACGTCCGGGCAGCAGTCCACTAAATCGGATGGAAGCTATTTAAGGTTGCGAGTGCTTAGCAGCGATTTGGCCCGCGCGATGCCATAGGTCAGATAGAGCGCGAACAGAGGAAAGAAGTGAGAGAATTTCCGGCTGGCAAAGACCTGTTTGGCAGAGAGCACTGCCGGAGGCAAGCATAACGCTGCTAGAGCAACGGCTGAGAACAACCAGGGGTCCTTTGACCCAAACGCCCACGCGATACCAGCCAGTAGCGCTGCCAGACTAAGAAGCGTGTGCGACGCAAAGAACACGGCTTTACGATTATGCGATTTCAGCGGATCACGCAGGAAGACCTTGATTACGTGCGTCCCATGCCACGCCTGCTTGCGAAAAAACACACGCAAGCTCTGTGCCGTTCCCAGATGTACGACGCCGATCTGAGGAAAAGCTCGGACGCGCATGCCGGCCTTTCTGGCGCGCTCACAAAGCTCATAATCCTCATTGGTCTGAATGGTCTCGTCAAAGCCGCCTAATTTCAGGAAATCTTCACGGCGCATCACTAAATCACCGGCAGGAACGTGTGATACTTCGCCTGACTTGGGCGCTTCCTGATAAGTGTGCCACGTTCTTCCCACCCACGATGAATCTTGCGGAAGCAAATAATGCGCACCCAGAACGCCTGCGCCATCGGCAGGCGCCAATGCAAAAATGCGATCGAGCCAGTCCGCAGGGGCCAGGCAATCTGCATCCAGAAAGGCCAGAATATCGCCCGCAGCGGCGCGGGCCCCCAGATTGCGCAGCGCAGAAATGCGAACACCCGCGTGTTGCAGGACCTTCAGGTTCAGGCGATCTTTGAATGATTCCACAACAGCCAGAGTCTTATCGCGCGATCCGTTGTCCACCACCAGGACTTCAAATCGATCACGCGCGAACGCCAGTCGCGTCAGCGATTCCAGGCAGCGGCCGATCATTTTTTCCTCATTCAGCGCTGGAATAATGATGGAAACGCTCACAACGGGGGTCGACACAGTTTGCGTGATACTCGTCGACGGCGCAGCCTGTTCGAGCGGGCTCACGCGCGCCTCGCATCAGCGTTCCTGTTATCCAGCGCAGGTGCAGGCACCGTAGCAATCGCCGGAGTGCCCAGAACATCGTCGTACATCTGGCGATATTTCAGTGCCATGGCTTCAGACGTGTAATTGCGGCTCACCCAATCATGCCCGGCAGTACCGATACGGCAGCACAGATCAGAGTCGCTGAGCAGGCGTGCAAGGGCATTGCGCAATCCATCAGTGTCGCCGGGATCCACGAGCAAGCCGGTTTCTCCATTTTGAATCACTTTGGGGACCGCCCCGACTCTGGTTGCAATTACCGGCTTGCGAGCGGCCATGGCTTCAAGGATTGTCATAGGCAATCCTTCATTGAGTGAGGGCAGAACAAAAACATCCATCGCGGCATAAATGGACGGCATATCGGAATGCTGGCCTGCAAGAATCACTTTCGATTGCAAGCCGAGTCGCTGGATCATGCCTTCGATTTCGTTGCGGTCAGGTCCCTCACCAACGATTACAACTTTCAACTCCGGAAAGGCGCCGCAAAGTTCACGACCGGCCCGCAGCAGATACTCAAACC